>VRUH01000006.1:24046-123396 GCA_019456185.1 Candidatus Glassbacteria bacterium
CAGTGTAGCGCCAGCGGCTGGAGCGAAGGGAGTGGTTGCCGCGGCCGTAGGTTGTCAGCGAGGGGCGCTCCCAGGCCGCCTGCGGGTTCTTCAGCAGCGGCAGCAGGCTGGCCCCCTCGTGGGCGGATACAGGATCGAGCCCGCAGAGCTCCACCAGGGTCGGGTAGATGTCCAGCAGGTTCACCGGCGCCGAGACGGATCTGCCGTTACCGGCCAGGCCCGGCGCCCGGATAACCAGGTTATTGCGGGTCGCTTCCTCCCACAGCGCGAATTTGCGCCAGTGCAGTTTCTCTCCCAGATGCCAGCCGTGGTCGGACCAGAGCACCACGACCGTGTTATCGCGGTACGGACCACGTTCCAGCGTATCGATCACCCGGCCCAGGCAATCGTCCGTGAAACTGATGCAGGCCAGGTAAGCGCGGACAGCCTCGCGCCACTGGGCATAGCCTGTAACCCGGGCGTGGTCGCCGCCAGGGCGGGCGATTCTGCGCGCGAAGTCCGGTACGTCCTCCAGGTCGTCGGCCCGGACCTCGGGCAGTTCGATACTCTCCAGCGGGTGCCTGTCGAAATACTCTCCCGGCACGTACCAGGGAAGGTGCGGCCGGAAAAAACCGCAGCCGATAAAGAACGGCGAGGAGTGCCTGCTTTCGAGGTGACCGATAATCCTGTCCGCCACCCGCCAGTCGCCCATCTTGCCTACCGGAACTTCAACCGGTCCCCAATCGAAATGGCGGGTATCGGGGATCCCGTTCAGCGGCCGTCCAGCGGGCAGCGGGTCCTCCGGCCTGATCTGTGTTTTCGAGGGCCAGTAATCGTCCCAGGCGTCCGGGTCCGGGCAGGCGCCGTGGTACAGCTTTCCGCTGGCCAGGGTCGTGTAGCCGTGGGACTTGAAATGCGCCGGGATCGTGACTGCACCGGCCAGCACCGGGCTGTCGGGCAGCGGCTCGTGGTTGGCGTAGACACCGGAGGTCGAGGGACGGATGCCGGTCATCAGGGCGGCGCGGGAGGGGTTGCAGAGCGGGGCGGCGCAGTGTGCGTTGGTGAACAGCACGCCCGCTGAAGCAAGCCGGTCGAGATTGGGAGTCAGCGCACCGGGATGGCCGCCCAGGCAGCCTGTCCAGTCATTGAGGTCATCGATCGCAATAAACAGCACGTTCAGCGGTTCTCGCCCCGCTCCCCCGGCGGCAGCCAGACCGCCGCCCAGGGCCAGCGACATACTTCCCAGTCCGGCCCGCCGCAGGAACTCGCGCCTGGTAGTCATCGCAACCTCCGTCTCCGGTTTCAATCCATGGTTGATTCAGCTGAAGTAATAACCAACATACCAGTTAAACGCAGATTGCGATATGATTATTACACTCGATAAAAAAACGCCCGTACCGGTTGGCGCGGGCGCTGCGATTCAACACCGCAGGTAACTTTTCGATCAGCATTTCGCCAGTTTCGTGATCCTGCCGCCGATAATCCACTCGACGATGTACAGGTTACCCCCGGCATCGACAGCCACGTCGTGCGGACTGTTGAACTTGCCCGCCTCGATCAGTTCAGCCGGCAGGTTGGGCCAGCCGTCGCGGTCCTTCGCTTCCTCGTTGCCGCCCAGATAGCAGACCAACTCGTCGTTCTCATCCAGAATCGCCAGGCGGCCATACAGCTCAGGGATAAGCAGCAGTTCGCCGCAGGTTTTGAAACCGCACGGACTGGTCAGGATATCGCTGCCAGTTGTCCGCTTGAATTTCCCGTCGAAATCTTAGACCTGGATCCGGTGGTTGCCCCGGTCGGCGATATAAAGCTCGGCCTCGCCGTTCCTGGTATCGGTCCAGACGGCGTGGGGGCAGTCGAACGCGCCGGCGGCACCTTCCCCGCCGTTGATACTGTCGAGATAATCCCCTGCGCTGTCGTAGCGATGGATACAGCTCGATCCGTAACCGTCGGTTACCCAGATATCGCCGTTGCCGCCGAAGCGTGTTTCGTTGACCGCCACCCAGGTGGGAGCGTAGTTGGCGGAATCGTAGACCGGGTGTTCCGGCTGTTCGAGATTGAGCAGTGTCCGGCCGTCGGGAGTGGTTTTCACCACCTCCCCGCTATCATGGTCGGTGAGCCAGAAGAATTCCTCCCCGTCCTCCTCAACCAGAGTCAGCCCGTGCGCGCCGGGGAAACGGTCGCCCCAGGAGCGCAGGAGGCTGCCGCCGCGGCCGAAAAACAAGACCGCCGGGTCTGCCTGGTTGAACACGATCACCTCGCCCGCCCGGTTGACCACCACTCCGTGGGTGCGTCCGTTCGCACGTCCGCTGCCATTCTTGGGAATCCTGGCCCAGTTTTCGATCCACTCGTAGCAATGCTCACCGCCACCGATTTTCATGGTCCCGCTCCAGTAGGATAATTGATTCTGCGTATGATTATCATTCGCCACAGATAGCAATTTAAGGAATCGGCGACTCTCTGCCAAGTCAACATAAATGCCCAACAGGTTGCCCATGCAAACCTGGCAACCGCCAGGCCGGTTATCTTAGTACCTTTTTCCACTTATCCGAAGATTCCAACTCACTCTTGACTCTTTATCAATATGCCTTATAATCAGATGTAGAGCAGTAATATACAACGCTTGATGAAGCTCGACGCCAAGGAATCCGCGCAAAAATATTCGCGGGAACACCTGAACATTGAGCATATCGAAGGGCGGCCCTTTGCAGGGGTTGTTCCTTTCAATTTCGGCAATCGGACAACTCTTGGCCGCGGTTTGACAGATCGCCGGAAACTCTATGCCGGCTCTTTAATCTCCTGATGCTGGATACTGAACGTATGACGCATTACAGGCACAGTCTGACTATCGATGCGCCCGCCGGCAGAGTTTACGATGCTCTGACCACGCCCGGAGGTCTGGCCGGCTGGTGGACTGAGGACTGCGATATTGCCCTGGCCGAGGGCGGAAAGTCGATTTTCAGGTTCGCTAAAACCTACAATGTCATGCTGATTGAAAAGCTGGTGCCGGTGAGCGTTGTAGTCTGGAAATGTATCGAGCAATACCACGATGCGTCCGGCCAGCTTTCCCGGCCGGACGAGTGGGTGGGCACGACTGTCCGCTTCGAGCTCAGCCCGGTCTCCGAGCGGCGGACAAAGCTCGATTTCGAGCACGTGGGCCTGGTAGCGCAACTGGACTGCTGGGAAATCTGCGAACGCGACTGGAACTTTTTCCTCGATGAAAGCCTCAAGCCGATGTGCGAAACCGGCACGGGCAAGCCCTTCATTCCTTCCTGAATCAATTCACCACAGGGTTGTCGTGCACGTTTCGGCCCCGGCAGTGCCAGATCCGCCGGCTTCGGTTCTGCGGGTGGTCCATATTCAGTTTCTGGTGCTGGGAGAAATAGCGCATTGTGTAGCCGGTGCGGCGGATATCCTAGGCTAGCGGTTGGCACCGATCTCGATCCGCTCCTGTTCGCTGGGGCAGGGTCTCCACCGGGGCGCGAGTTCCCGGCACAGCCGCCACATGGTAAGGATCAACTGTATCAAAGTAATTCGATTTTGATGCTCGCCTCAAATTGACAAGTGTGCAAGAAAAATAACTTGCGGCACCGAAAAAGTTCGATTACGCTTTAAACCGGCTGGATTTCTAGTTGCCTCTTATCCAGACATTAATCTCCTGCCCAATACCTTGCCCTCGACGGAGGTTGCCGCCGTGACCAGACAGATCATCCTGAGTTTCTCAGCCGCGCTGATTGCTCTGGCGCTAGCGCTCTCAGCCGTCTGCTCCCAGCAGAGCCAGGCCGGTAAAACCACGACTCCAAAAACAGTCACTGTCGCCCAGCAGGGCAAAGCCGACGTTACCGGCCGTGACAACTACGCCCTGCAGCGCGCCGCCGACATGCTCTCCCCGGGTGATACGCTCGAAATCGGTCCGGGTGAATACCTGATGGACAACGCGCTGGTCATCCCCGTCTCCGGCGTAACCGTCCGCGGCGTGCCGGGTCAGACCGTACTGAAGAAAAAGCGCGCGGTGATGAGCCTGATTATCGAGGGCGGCGACTGGGGCGAGGATGTGTTCATTGTCGGGGAGCCGGAAAAATTCTCTGTCGGGGTTGGCGTGGCGATCCTGGACGACCGCAACCGGCAGGGCTACAGCGTGGTGACGGCCACGATCGAGGATATCCGCGGGGATACGGTGTTCACCAGCGAGCGCTCGGTCAACGACCTGAACTACGTGGACGGAAACGCCCGGCTGGAAAGTACGTTCCCGCTGCTGGCCGGTTACGAGCTGAGCGATGTCCTGATCGAGGGTATCACCGCCGACGGGAACAAGGACCAGAACCCGTTCCGTCTCGACGGCTGTCGTGGCGGAGCGATCTACCTGTTCGACTGCAAGAACGTGACTATCCGCAACTGCGTCGCCCGCAACTACAACGGCGACGGAATCTCGTGGCAGATCACCGACCGGATCACGGTGGAATCCTGCGAATCCTTCGGGCACACCGGCCTGGGACTGCATCCCGGCACCGGCAGCACCAACTCGGTGATCACCGATTCCCACTCCCACCACAACGGGATTGTGGGCCTGTTTCTGTGCTATCGGGTCCGCCTGGGCGAGTTCAGGAACAACCTGTTCGAGCACAACGGCCGCTACGGCGTCTCGATCGGCCACAAGGACTCGGACAACTTTTTTGAGAACAACGTGATCCGCAACAACGGTTTCAGCGGGGTCTATTTCCGCAAGAACCCCGAGAGAGTGGGCGGGCATCGCAACGTGTTCAAAAACAACAAGATCCTGGACAACGGCAACGCGGAACGAGGCTATGGGGTCTATGTGGAGGCCGAGAACCAGGGCGAGGTGTTCGAGAATAACGTGATCGCCGAAACACGCACCGGCGGCGAGGCCACCCAGCGCTACGGGGTCTATATCGTAAGGGGCACCAGCTCGGTCACTGTCGGGGACAACGAGATGAAGGGCCACTCCGAGGCGGACTGCCACGACGAGAACTCGATGGCGCTGAACTAGCCGTAATCGAATACCGGCAAGTAAACAGGCCCGCCGGTTTCAGCGGGCCTGTTTAGTTTAACGATTTGAAAAGTTCTACTGCATCTCCCGGATCCGCAGTTCGATTCCCTCGGCTCCCTCCAGCAGTGACTGCAGCTTGCCGACCTCCGAGCTGCCATAGTGGTATGGATAGAAAACCTTCGGGCTGACAGCCCTGGCCGCCTCGGCCGCCATCTCGACCGTCATCGTGTATGGCAGGTTCAGCGGCAGGAAAGCGATATCGATATCACCCAGCTCGTTCATTTCAGGTACGTATTCCGTATCACCGGCGATATATACCCTGGTATCGCCGAACGTGACGACATAGCCGTTACCGTTGCCCTTGGGGTGGTATGGCTGGCCGTTGTCGCGCTTACTGATGATATTGTATGCCGGTACCGCCTCGATCTTCAGTCCCATCACCGTTGCGGACTCACCGTTTTTCATCACCACCGCGCCCTCCAGTCTGCCCGCCGAGCTGCCGTTGGCAACTATCTCCGTTTCCGGTTTTCGCAGTTTCGCCACCGCCTCCGGGTCCAGGTGGTCGCCGTGCTCGTGGGTGATCAGGATCAGGTCCGCTTTGGGCAGGTCCGCATAGTCGGACTCGCGCAGAGTTGGGTCGGCGTGCACCACCAGCCCGCCGTACTCGAACATCAGCGTGCCGTGTCCGATAAACGTAATCAGCAGTTTTTCCGCACCTGTGCCGATAGTGTCCTTGTCGAATCCGGCGGCCTCCAGCCTGGCAACGCCGCACAGTACAAGCACAGTGAACAACGAGAAAATTATCCGGTTCAGCATCGTACCCTCCCCTGCCGGGTGAAAAATAGCGGAACAGCCCCCTACCCTATTGCCCCGGGGCTTTCTTTTCAAAGATGGAATAGACCACCGGTACCAGCACCAGGGTGATCAGCGTGGAGCTGATCAGCCCGCCGATCACCGCCCTGGCCAGCGGCACCTGCGTCTCCGCGCCCTCGCCGATCCCGAACGCCAGCGGGGTCAGGCCCAGGATCGTTGTCGCCGCGGTCATCAGGATCGGGCGCAGGCGGCGGCGGCCGGCCTCCTCGATCGCCTCGACCAGTCCCAGCCCGTCGCGGCGGCGCAGCAGGTTGGTGTGGTCCACCAGCAGGATCGCGTTGTTGACCACGATTCCGCCGAGCATGATACAGCCGATAAACGACTGCACGTTGAACGTGGTGCCGGTCAGGAACAGCATCAGGATCACACCCACCGCGGCCATCGGCACGGAGAACATCACCACGAACGGGTCGCGCAGGGACTCGTACTGGCAGGCCATCACCATGTAGACCAGGATCAGCGCCAGGATAAAACTCAGCATCAGCTCTTTGAACGCCTTCTGCTGCTCCTCGTAGTCGCCGGCGAACACGATACTGAAATCTCGCGGGACCGGCACGGACTCCAGCCGCTCGCGGATATCATCGATTATCGAGCCCATGTCCCGTCCGCTGATATTGGCGCTGATCAGGGCGATCCGCTCCTGGTCCTTGCGCTCGATCAGCACCGGGCCGGTCCGCGGCCGGACAGAGACCACGTTGCGCAGCACCACCTGGCGGCCGTCGCTGTTGGTCAGAGTCAGGTCCAGCACCTCGCCCAGTTCCATCGACTCGGCGTTCTGCATCCGGACCAGGATCCGGAACTCATCGCCGCCCTCGTGGAAATAACCGGCCGAGGAGCCGGAGAGCACAGTCTGCAGCGTATTGGCGATCTGCGAGACCGACAGTTTCATGTCCGCGGCCTTCTGCCGGTCGACAATGACAAGTTCTTCGGGCACGCCCAGTTCGCGGCTGATCTGCGCGTCGGTAACTCCCCGCACGCCCTCGATAATCTTCTTGACCCTCAGGGTCAGCTCGTTGGAAATCTCCAGATCGTGGCCGCGAATCTCCACCTGGACCCGTTCGGTGCCGCCGCTGATAATTCTGAACAGGAACAGGCCCTGGCCCTCGCGGGTACGGATCGTGACCCCCGGGATATTCGCCAGTTTCTCCCTGAGCACGGCGGCGATCTCCTCGCTGGAGCGGCTCCGCTCGAACTGGGACACCAGCGCAACCCGCATGCGGCCCGTGTGCGAACCCTCCACCCGGTAGCCGCTGCCGCCGATACTGGTGACCACGTTCTTTAGTTCAGGTACGTTCTCCCGCACTATCCGTTCGACTTCCTCGAACTTCTCATCCATCACTTCGACCCTGATGCCCACGTCCATCTCGGCGTCCACCCGCACCTCGCCCTCATCGGCCTTGGGCATGAACTCCACGCCGATCAGCGGCACCAGGGCGAAACTGACCGCCAGGGCGCCGGCCGTAACCAGGATCACCATCAGGCGATGGTTCAGGGCGTAGTGCAGCAGGGTTTTGTATTTACTTTCCAGCTCTGCCAGCACGCCGGAACTGAAAGATGCAAACCTGTCGAACCAGCCGGTGGATTTTTGCTCATCCCGGCTGTACATGCCCAGGATTTTCGCCGACAACATCGGCACAATGGTCACCGCCACGGCCAACGAACAGAGCAGCGAAAAGCTGACCACCAGCGACAACTGCTTGAACATCACCCCGCTCATCCCGCGTACGAACACCAGCGGCAGGAACACGGCCAGCGTGGTCAGCGTACTGGCGATAATCGCTGCGGTCACCTCGGCGCTGCCCTCGACAGCCGCCTCCACCCGGCTCATTCCCGACTCCCGCAGACGGTAAATATTCTCCAGCACCACAATCGAGTTGTCGACCAGCAGCCCGATTCCCAGCGCCAGCCCGCCGATAGTCATGATATTCAGGGTGAAACCGCCGAAATAAATCAGCGCGAACGTGGCGATAATCGAGACCGGGATCGCGGTGGCGATCACGATGGTGCTGCGGAAGCTGCGCAGGAAGAACAGCAGGACAATGATGGCCAGGATGCCGCCGTACATCGCCATCGAACCGACATTTGAGATCGACTTGGTGATATATTCGCTGGTGTCGATAATGGGCGTGATCTTGATCTGCGGGATTTCCTCGTTCAGCCGCTCGATTTCCTCCAGCACGCCGCGCGCTACCTCGACTGTGTTTGTGCCGGACTGCTTGCGCACCCCCAGACGGACGCCGTTCTTGCCGTTTACCCTCACGATCCGGGTGACGCGTTCCCAGGAATCTTCCACGCTGGCGATTTCGGCCAGCCGCACCGAAGCGCCATCGCGGAGGACGATTATCGTGTTACGGATCTGGTCGATATCGGTGAAATGTCCCGGAGTGCGGATTGTGACCTCGTACTGGCCGCGGTCGATTGTGCCGGAGGGCATATTGATATTCTCCGCCCGCAGCCTCCTCAATATCAGGCTCACGGGGATACCCAGCGCCTTGACCTTGTCGGCGTAGAGGTTGACATGGATTTCCCGTTTCAGGCCGCCCCAGATATCCAGTGCGGCCACGCCCGGCATGCGCTCGATCCGGTACTTGATCCGGTCCTCGATAATCTGGCGCATCTGCACGGGATCGAGATTACTCGACGCTCCCAGGATCAGGACCGGGAAACTGGCCAGGTCGAATTTGCGCAGGGTGGGACGGTCGGCGTCCTCGGGGAGCTGATCGACAATCCGGTCCAGGCGGTCGCGGATGTCGTTGGCCCCGGCGTCGATATCAACGCCCCAGGTGAAAGTCACCCGCACGCGGGTGCGCCCCTCGGATGAAATAGATGTCACCTCTTCCACGCCCGGCACCGAGCCCACGGCTTCCTCGATCGGGCGGGTGATCAGCTCCTCCATCTCCTCGGCGCTGGCGTTTTTGTACTCGGAAAAAACTGTCAGGGTGGGGTAGGTGATTTCGGGCATCAGGTCGATAGGCAGGCGGAAAAAAGCCACTCCGCCGATCAGGATAACGATCAGCGTTACCATCGTGGTGAAAATCGGCCGGCGGACCGCATGACCGGACAGTTTCACTCTCCATCCTCCCCCAGCTTGATCGGCGCGCCGTCTTCGAGCAGATGGTGGCCCAGTTGAACCACCTGGCCCGAAATAGAGGGTTCGATTATTTCCGTCATGGCGCCGGTGGTAATCCCGACTTTGACCGGAACGAACTCGACCGTCATCTGCTGAGTATCGGCCAGGAACAGGCCCTGGTCGCCGTCGCGACGAGCCAGGGCCGCGGCCGGCACGACAGTGGCGTTCTCGTGCACGCCGAATGTCATCACCACCCGCACGAACATACCCGGCTTGAGCAGGTTGTCCGGGTTCGGGACCTCGATCTCGGTCCGGGCCTGCCGGGAGGATTCCTCCAGGCGCGGGGCAATCCTCACGACCTTGCCGGTGAACACCTTGTCCGGGTAAGCGTCGGTGGTGATCGTGGCCTGCATTCCGGTACGCACTTTCGAGTAGTCGCGCTCGATAACGTGAATCACAGCCAGCAGCGTGCTGATATCGAGGATCGAGACGATCGGCGTGTTCGGAGTCAGCATCGAGCCCTCGTAGCGGAAACGCTGACCAATCACCCGCTTGCCGCCGCCCTGCTCGCTGGCTTCCCAAGTGGCCCTGACCCGCGTATACGACAACCGCACCTCCGCTTCCTGCAACTGGGCCTCCCTCTGGTCCACCTGGGCCAGGGCGACCTCGTAACGGGCTTTCTGGGCCACAAACCGGTCGCTGGCGATATCGTGGTCTACCTCGGCGGCGATATCCTTGTCGAACAGCGTCCTGACCCGCTCCAGCTCCCGGCGCGACACCGCCCTCGAGCTGCGGGCCTCCTCGAGCGAGGCTTTGCTCACCTCAAGCTCCGCCCTGGCCCTGTCGGCCTGCAGCGCGTACTCGTCGTCGTCCAGCACGGCGATCAACTGGTTGTACTCCACCTCATCGCCGATATCGACCAGTACGTTTTCCAGCCGGCCGCCGATTTTCGAGGCGGCGATAAACTGGGAGCGCGGCAGCAGGGAACCGGTGAAATTACCGATATCCTCGATTGCTTTCCGCTCCACCGGCACAAGCGCGACTGTTACCGCCGGACGCTCGTCCGCCGCCCCGGCTCCTGAACTGAGTATCGCCTCGTAAATCCTCCAGCCACCTACAAGCAGAATAAGTGCCGCAATTAATACCGCCGTTTTTTTCATCGACTGCATCCCTTGCGTTGATCCAATACCGGTTAATGACCTGAATAATAAGAAATTTCCGCCCTAACAGCCGAGAATAGTTAAGCTAACAGGGATAGTTTCCTCTGGAAATGAAAATCAAACATGGGAAAGGTATCATTATAATTAAGTGAGCTACAGGGCCGCCATTATTCCGTTCTCCGTACTACAGAGCGAAATATCATACTCTCTCAATCTTGATTATTCTTTCGTTCTGTTGTATCCTTGCTGAGTTTCGATTTCCGCCAAATACAACCTGCCAAATGCTTTGAAACTGATAATCCGGCGCGATTGCCAGGCAGACGGCGACAGCGGACAGACTGATCTCCATCAAGAGCAGGTACAGGTCCCTCGGAGAGATAATGGCGATATTTTATCGAATTGCGTCCGGTGTCAGAAATTTCCTCGGCGGCAGGCAACAGCAGTTGGCCGGCATGTTGATCGGCGCGTCGGTTGTACTGCTTGCCTTCGCCGGGCTGCGCTACACTTCCAGCGACAGTTTCTGCGTTTCCTGCCACGTCCATCCCGGCGCCGACTCCACCTGGACACTTTCGACCCATTATAAAAACGAAAGCGGAGTCATCGTCCACTGCTACGAGTGCCACCTTCCCCCCCCGGGCCTGTACCACCTGAGCGAAAAAGCAAGGATGGGGCTGCGCGACGCGTTCAGCACGGTTTTCCGGGACACGGACAAGATCGACTGGGAGGAGCGCTCGGCGTTGTACAACGCTCACACTTACACCTATGACAGCTCCTGCCTCAGCTGCCATGCCGATCTCTACAGCGTCGGCCTGACCGACAAGGGCGTGGAAGCCCACAAGCATTACGAAAGCCAGCCGGACAAGCTTTACTGTATCAACTGCCATAAAACCGTGGGCCATTTCCACGAGGCAGCATTGATTGCCGAATCGGATTCGGCCCCGGGACAGAGACCGGCCCGGCGAGTGGAGACAGGCTCCGAGCTGGCTGGCTACAGCGAGACAATCCCCGGCACGGACGTGACTTTCGAGATGGTGGCGATCCCGGGCGGCCCGTTCATGATGGGCAGCCCGGATGATGAACCGCTGCGCGACCAGGACGAGGGCCCCGTGCAGGAAGTGGCTCTCAGTCCGTTCTGGATCGGCGAGACCGAGGTAACATGGAACGAGTTCCGCGCCTATTTCGACGAGACCTCGCAGCCGGCGCGCAAAGACACGCTCTCCGACCACGTGGCCGACACCAGCTACGTGGACACCCGCACAGGTCCCACGCCCAAATACGGCTCCCCGGATATCGGCGGCTGGGAGTCGGCCTACTCGATGACCCATCACGCGGCCACCGAATACTGCAAGTGGCTTTCGGAGAAAACCGGCAGGGAATACAGGCTGCCCACCGAGGCTGAATGGGAGTACTGCGCCAGGGCGGGCACGCAAACCCCGTATTTCTTCGCGGGCGACCCGGCTAAAATGAGCGCCAGGCCCCTGCTCAATCGGATCTTCGGTACGGAGGACGGAGAGCTGGCGCGGTTCGTGTTTTTCCGGCGCAACAGCGGCGGCCAGGTGACAAACCCCTACACCAACGAACCCAACCCGTGGGGCCTGTACAACATGCTGGGCAACGTCAAGGAGTTCTGCCGCGATTTCTACGCAGCCGACGCCTACTTCCGCGCTTACGAGGGTGCGCCGGGACTGTCCTCCGGCCCGTTAGTCGACCCCGCCGGACCGCCGACCGGCAGCGAGCACGTGGTGCGCGGCGGCTCCTACCTCAGCGACCCGGCCGATTTCCGCTCGGCCAGCAGGGGACGTACCGCTCACGACGCCTGGCTGTTAACCGACCCGCACAAACCGAAAAGCAAGTGGTGGTATTCCGACTGCATGGAAGTGGGCTTCCGCGTGGTCAGGGAGCCGGATGAGAGCGAGGCCGTGATCTCCGCCGGCGGAACGGAGTAATACTTTAACACTTTCGCAATCTCACTTTGTTTGCTATATTATTAGTAGACACTGATTTGAAATCTCGCAGGCCCTTTTCCATATATTCCGGAGGCGTGCCATGTCCGAGAAACTGAACCGCAGGAATTTCCTTTCCAAAGCCGCATTGGGCGCTACCGGGGCAGGCATGTTCCTCAGCTGCGAGGAGCGGAACCTGGCCGAAAAGCAGGGCGACATGCCCAAAGAACCGCCGATCAAGGGCCTGCAGACCGGTAAGATCGGCAACGTGACCTTGAGCCGGCTGATGTGCGGCGGCAACCTGGTCAGTGGTTTCGCCCACGCCCGCGACCTGATCTACGCCTCGAACCTGATCAAGGCCTACCACACCGACGAGAAAGTGCTCGAGACTGTCCAGCTCTGCGAGGAGAACGGGATCAATACGGTGATTTTCCGTTGTGACGATCAGATTGTGGGGCTGATGAACAAGTACTGGAAAGAGCGCGGCGGCAAGATCCAGTGGCTGGCCCAGACCTATCCAAAGCTCGGCGACCTGACCAGCAACATCCAGATTGCGATCGACAACGGAGCCATCGGCGCGTTCGTGATGGGCGGGATAGCCGATAAGCTGGTGGCCGACGGCAAGGTGGACGTGCTGGGCGAGATCAACGGCTTCATCAAGCAGAACGGGCTGATCTCGGGGTTCGCCGGACATGCGCTCGAGGTGCCGATGGAGGTCGAGAAGGCCGGGATCGACAACGATTTCTACATGAAGACCTTGCACCATCACGGCTACTGGTCGGCCATTCCCGAGGAGAAACACGACAACCTGTGGTCCAACACTCCCGAGGAAACAGCCGAGTTCATGAAAAGTGTCGAGAAGCCGTGGATTGCCTACAAGGTGCTGGCCGCCGGGTCGATCCATCCACGCGAGGGCTTCCGCTACGCGTTCGAGCACGGGGCCGATTTCCTCTGCGTCGGCATGTTCGACTTCCAGGTCCGCGAGGACGTGATCGTGACCAAGAGTATCCTCTCCAAGGATATCACCCGGGACAGGCCCTGGCGGGCATAGATCGATTTAAGCTGACTCTTTGGCCGTAAGCTAAAAAGGGGCCGCCCGTTTGCACCGGCGGCCCCTTTACTGTAACAGGCTGTTATCATTTTTCCGACCATCTACTTCAGCTCTTTCAGCAACTCCAGCAGGAATCTCCAGGTATTCCCCAGGGACGGGATGTTCAGCCGCTCGTCGGGTGAGTGCGGGTTCTGGATTGTCGGTCCCAGCGAGATCATGTCCATCTCCGGGTAGATTTTCCCGATCACCGCGCATTCCAGACCGGCGTGGATAATCTCGAACTCCGGCTCCCTGCCGTAAAGACCGCTATAAACTTCCCTGCATTTGCCGATCAGCGGCGATTGCAGATTCGCCGGCCAGGATGGGTACTCGCTGCCGAACTTACACTGAGCGCCGGCCAGGGCGGCAATCGAGGTAATCGCCGAGGAAACCATCTCGATCCGGCTCATTACCGAACTGCGCTGACTGGTCAGGATGTGCAGTTTCCCCTCACGCAGCCCCACCACCGCGAAACTGTTCGAGGTCTCAACCTCCCCCTCCACATCGGCCGACATCTCGATAACCCCGTGGGGCAAGGCGTTCATCAGGTTTGCGACCCTGGACGAATCCTCGACACTCAGCGCACCGGCGGTTGCGATTTCCTGCCGCGCGGCTTCGATTGCAACGCCCCTGTCGCTGGCGGCAAACTCTGCCCTCGCAGCCTGCTCGAAAGCGGAGACAGCTTTTTCCAGCTTTCCGCCCTGGCCCGCTGCGCAGGCAATAACGGCCTCCGCCTCGCGGGGGATAGCGTTGTGCGCGGTCCCGCCCTCGATCGAGACCAGCCGCAGCGAGACGTGCCGACCGGCCTGACAGAGCGCCCGGCCCAGCAGTTTGTTGGCGCAGGCCCTGTGTTTGTCGATATCCACTCCGGAATGCCCGCCGAGCAGTCCGCTCACCGTAATCCGGTAAACCTCCTCAGTATCAGCCAGCGGCGCCGCGGGAGACTCCAGCGTGATCACTGTTTCTCTGCCGCCCGAACAGCCGATCGTAAAGACGCCCTCATCCTCGGAATCCAGGTTCAGCATGATCCGCCCGTTCACAAATTCGGCCTCCAGCCGGGCCGCCCCGGTCAGTCCCTGCTCCTCGTCAACCGTGATCAGCAGTTCCAGCGGCGGGTGCGGGATATCGCTTCGTCCGGCCAGCGCCAGTCCCATCGCAATCGCGATCCCGTTGTCCGCGCCCAGGGTAGTCCTGTCGGCGGTCAGCCAGTCGCCATCGATTATCGAGCGGACCGGGTCCCTGGAGAAATCATGGTCCGAATCAGGGGTTTTCTCGCAGACCATGTCCATATGGCCCTGCAGCACAACTGTGGGCGCGTCCTCGCAGCCCGCGGAGCCGGGGATCTCGATTACCACATTGCCCAGCTTATCGGCCCGGGTGGTCAGCCCCGCGTTTTTGCCCCACTCCTGCAGCCACTGCGAGATTCGTTCCTCCTGTTTCGACTCCCGGGGTACGGCGTTGATCCGCTCGAAAAGTTCAAGTATCACTTTTACGTCCTGATCCATCAATCACCTCTCTCGTTATTGATCTTCCGAACCGAAATTACGCGTGCAGTGAAATTAGCGCATCGGAAGCCGGTTGAAAAGGTTCTGTGCATCCGGTTAACCGGCGGCCGGCCGGGTGCCCAATAACCTTGTCATTCTGCCGGAACCGGGGAATATTTGAGTGTCAATCCAGAGTAGAGTTATTGAATTTGGCCGTGAGGAGAGAAAATGCCGGATCAGCTTAAACGACGGGACTTCATCAAACTTTCCACGGCGTCGGTCGCCGGTATGGCGCTCACCCAGGCGGCGAAACCCGGCAATACTCTCGCCGCCGACAAGCCGGTCCGGCTTGGATTTGTCGGGGTCGGCGACAGGGGTTCCTGGCACCTCGATTGCGCACTCGGGATCGAGGGCGTGGAGGTCCCGGCCATCTGCGACATCAAGGACCACTACCTCCACCGCGCCAGGCGCTGGATCGAGGAATCGGGCCGGCCCGCGCCGCGGCTCTACGGCAAGACCAAGACCGACTGGCAACGGCTGTGCGAGGAAGAAGACCTGGACTGCGTGATCTGCTGCACCTCCTGGGAATGGCACCAGCCGGTCTGCGTGGGCGCCCAGAAAAACGGCAAGCACGCGGTCAGCGAAGTGCCGATCGTACAGAGAGTGGACGAGGCCTGGGAGCTGGTGGAGACCTGGGAGAGCACGGGCAAGTGGGCCACGATCGGGCTGGAGGGTTTCTCCTCGCTGGCCGTGCTGAACATGGTGCAGAAAGGCATGTTCGGAGATATCATCCATGCCGAGGCCGGCTACGTCCATGACCTGCGGCTGGTGAAATTCGACCCGGAGCGCGAACCCTGGCGGCTCCAGCACTCGATCGAGCGCAACGGCAACCTTTATCCCGACCACCCGATGAACCGGATCATGCCCTGCCTGGGTATCAACCACGGCGACCGGTTTGAATACCTGGTGTCGATGAGTTCCGGGTCGCAGATGCTCAATGAATACGCCGCCCAGTACTATGGCGAGGACCATCCCCTGGCCACCCGGAAAATGGCCCAGGGCGACTATAACTGCACCCTGCTGCGTACGGTCGGCGGCAAAATGGTGACCCTCAATTTCGACACTAACACTCCCCACCCCCGCGGCTTCTTCCGCCTCCAGGGCTCGAAAGGCGTGTTTATCGCCGGGGCCGGAATCGGTGATGTCGGCCGCGGGGCGCTGATCTATCTCGATGGGGTCTCGCCCGAGGCGCACAGCTGGGAAAAGGCCGACAAGTACATGGAAGAGCACGCACACCCGGTGGTGAAAAACTATCACCCGCCGGAGCGGAGCCAGGCCGTACGCGGCCACGGAGGCAATGTGCGGCGGACACCGATCACCTGGCACCGCCTGGTGCGGGCGCTGCGCGAAGACCGGATGCCCGATTGGGACGTGTACGATTCAGTCACCAGCAGCGCGATCTCGCCATTGACCGAGATATCCGTGGCCGGGCGCAGCTCACAGGTGGAGTTCCCCGATTTCACCAGAGGCAAATGGGAAACCGCCGGTCCCTGGGAATTCAGTTGACCTTCCGGGAAATTATTAGAAGCTGTTTCATAACTGGAGTTTTATTTCAAACTTTCGCCCATTGGCAGGTAATCCCAAAAACACAACCCCCTGTTTCCCCCTTTTCTAAGGGGGACTAAAACCGGATAACCTCAGCCACCGTGCAAAAAAGCCTGAGACCGGACAGGCACCCCTCTCGAGAGGGGTGCCTGCACAAGCAGGCGGGGTGTGTATTCCCCTTAACAAAGGGGGTGCCTGCGAAGCAAGCGGGGGTTGTCCCGTTTTAAGATTATGAAACAACTTATAGCAAAAACGAACGCGGCCATGACCCGTAACGAGTCATGGCCGCATTTTTATGTTTATCCCGATCATGGACACAGTCTTCACAGGATTATCAACAATCAACCGAATACGCCGGTTCCCATCATTAAAACACCAATAATCACGAATGCAACCACGATCACTAATGTGATATCTTCGCGCTTCATCGCCCCTTATACTCCCCTCTGCTCTGGTGTCCGGTTAAATTTCCTTGACGACAGTCATTTGTTCACTGGTAGCCCGCTCTATCTGCCCGTCGGTGACTGTGGCCATCTCGGCCTTGAAACACAGCGCCCACATCATCACGATACCCAGTACGAACCAGGTGATCTGCCACGACCACAGCGCCGGGAAACCGGCGAACGAAAAAGCGTCGTTGCCAACTATGCAGGCCGGCCCGATAGCGAACATGAACCACAGCGGCACTACCACTTTCATCGCCTTGCGCCACTTGCGTCCCGTGGGACTCGGCCTGTCCAGATTGTCCAGCCACTTTCTGACTTCCCGCTGGCGCTCTTTGGTTTCCCGGTCGTCCCTGATCCCCACCCCGCGGCACAGGTATGCAACCAGCAGGCCGATACCGGTGCCCCAGGCGGCGGAATGAATCGTGAGCGGGTACTTGAAGACTCCGTAGGTCAGGAACACCGCGATCATACCGGCCAGCACACCCAGGGTCGTGCCGATCGCCGGCCATCTGAAACCCCACAGACTGCCCATCAGGGGGACATACATCACGAAGCCGAACGCCGTGGCCAGCCCGCCCAGCATCACGATCGCCGCAGTGGAGGTCATCCCGATCGCAAGCGCCGCCACAGTCAGCAGGGTGGTGAAAAGCCGGTTCATCCAGATCTGCTCGGAGTGGCTGCCCTGTTGCTTTCGTACATAGCGCCACCAGAAATCCCGCAGGAGAATCGACCCGCCGGTTCCGATATACGGCGCTGCGGTGGAGTGCATGGATGCTATCGCCCCGATAAAGACCAAGCCCAGCATGACCGGCGGCAGAAAATTTTTCATCAGCAGGGGCACCACGTCCTTATCGGTAGCAAGGCCCACAAAGTCCGGGTGACCGGAGTTCTGCAGCAGGATCGCTCCCAGGCCCTGGAAGGCGGTGAAGAAAAACAGGGCGCAGCCCACGACGAAAGTGGACATGAATACCTGCTGCCAGGCGAACGGCCTAGGGTCCTTGTTGGCGAACTGCCACATCGTGAACGCGGGCGAGGCCTGGATACCCATCAGGGAGAACATGTAGGTCAGGATCATCAACGCGGTCCAGTTGGTTTCTCCCACGGTGAAATCCATAATCGAGGGTACTTCCAGGTACTTCCGTTCAAGCTTACAGATTTCCGCCGCGAACTCGGTCCAGCCGCCGAAATAGGCCAGGACGTAAACGCCAAGGATTACGATGCCGCCCACCAGCAGGATAAACTGGACTACGCCCACCCAGGTGCTGGCCCGCAGTCCGCCGGTGACCACGTAGAACCAGACCACGAACGCCAGGAAAATCGCACCGTAGGACTCCGGGAAACCGGTTACCCAGTGAAACAGCGCCCCGGCCGCCATCAACTGGATAGCCGAATAGAACAGGGCGTACAGGACTGCCGTAATCACCACCAGCCAGCGCAGGGCCTCGTTGTTGTAATAGTAGGCGTACATGTCGCCCGGGGTGATAAACCCGTAGCGCTTACCCATCATCCAGGCTCGCTTGGCGAAAAACGCGCCGGTTATCGGGATGGTCAGCACGTAGAAGGAAGCGAATGCGTAAGCGAGACCGTACTTCCAGATCAAACCCGGGTGGCCGATCGTGGTCCAACCGCTGAACGAGGCGGCCGAGGCGGCCAGCAGAAACGCGAGAAACGGGATCGCCCTGCCGCCGATCGTAAAATCCGATGACGTTTTTTCAGCCTTGTAACCCTTTAATCCCCAATAGAAACAGTAGATGATGTAAGTTCCCAACATCAGGTACACCCAGGTTACTCCACTCATCAAGCCTCCTGTCCGTCATCAGGGTATGAAAACTCCGAATTACTGTTCAGCAGCCGCCGGTGCGCGCTTGGTAACCGGCCTGCGCGGGTATGCGACAAAATTCTCATACTGAGAATTATAATTATTATTAAACTAAAACTAAACCATCTGCTTGATCCGCGCAACTTGCTTTTTCGGGCGTATCGCAGACGAAAAAAAGGCCGCCTGAATCGGCGGCCCCACATTTCACTCTCACTTTTATCCGTATTCCGCTCACAATAAAATCATGATTTCAGCCAGCGGTCGTACCAGTCGAAAGCCTTCTCCAGAGGACGGTCAATCCTTACTCCGCAGGGTTACGCGGATAATCTCCCCCGGCCGCCAGAGACGCATGCGCGGGCCCCAGGTACCAGCGCCCCGGCTGACAATAACAGTCATCCCGTCCACCTCATGCTGTCCGCCCAGAAACGGATACTCCTGCATCACCAGGTAGCCGAACGGCCAGACCTGCCCGCCGTGCGTGTGGCCGGCAAGCATCAGGTCCGCCCCCTGCGCAACCGCCGCGGCGAACCTGGCCGGCGCGTGGGATAGATAGACAGTCGCCCCGGGAGGACGGTCGGTCAGAGCCCGGGTTACCGGGTCGCCATCCTGTCCTCGGCGCCTGCGGGACCCGAGATAATCGACACCCGCCAGCACGAAACCCGGGCTGATCTCGATCCACTCGTTGCGCAGCACCCGGATACCGGCGTCGCTGTAGGAGGCGATACTCCGGGCGCTACTGCCGTAGAACTCGTGATTACCCAGCACGGCCCAGACGCCCAGCGGCGCCTCGAATCTGCGCAGGGCCGGCACCATCTCGCTCTGGGGCGTACCGTGACCCTCGAATATATCTCCCAGCATGATGATGAGGTCCGGCTGCATGGCGTTGATCTGGTCCACCCGGGCCTGGAGCCACCGCTTGCCGATCAGCGTGCCCAGGTGCATGTCCGACACACCGACCAGTACTGTCCCGTCCAGCCGCTCGGGCAGTTCCGCCAGCCGGACCTCATAGTCTCTTACGACCGGCGTGCGCATTGCCTGGAAAAACGCGAGAGCGGACATCAGCGCCCCGGCCAGCAGGGCTGCTCCGCGTAAAGCAGGCGCGTACTTTTTCAACAGGAAACCGAATCCGGTCACCAGATCGGCCGCCAGTACGCAGATCGACGTCAGGAACAGCACGGCGGTCCAGTTCATCGTGAACATCTCGAGAATCAAGGCCAGCGCGCCGGTGCTGTCGTGACGGTACATGCGACCGCAGTAGAAAATTATCCATAACAGGATACCTGTCCCGATCAGCAGCTTGCGGGAAATTATCCGCTCGATAAATGGAACCGTGGCGGCCCGCCAGAATACGTAGGCATGCATCAGGCTGACAGCGGTAGTCAGAACTGCTCCGAACATTCAATCCCCTTGCCGCGTTTTTCCACAAACCATATTGCAGCTTAACATGTCAGATCACCGAATTGTCCAAACTCGAATCCAATCTGAACGGAACTGCTCCGATTATTACTCAATAATGAGTAAAACCCGCGCACGGATAACTCAAGTGCCAGCATTCAAGCCGAAAGTTCGCGGGAAAGTTTCAGTTTGCCCACCGCCGTGTTCGACGCCGCCGGGGCGAGAGGGTTTTTCAGCTGCCGATAACCCCGGCGCGCGTCCGCGAGGCCCTGAAAGCCCAGTGACCGGTTGGATGAAATCTGATTTGGAGTGATAAAAAAAAGGCCTGCCGGTTTCGGCAGGCTTTTTTTCAAGATGACAGGCTAGTTTACCTTCTGCCAGTCGTGACTCTCCACATCGAAAACAAATTTCACTTTTACTTCGTCCGGAATGTAGCACTTCTTGTCATCGCAGGCCTGATAGCCGAACGTACCCTCGATTACGAGGTTTTCGATTGACGGAGCGTTATCCTGATCGCTGACACGCAGGTTTTTCTGGGTGCCGATCACGACTTCCTGCATGAAGCGGAATGAGCCGGAATAGGACGCCAACTCCTCGTCCAGCGCCTCCATTCTGATAATCTCCGCCTCGGGAAAGCGTGTTTCGAGACCCTTGTAGTACCGGGACTCTTTCAACTGCCAGGAAACCGGGATATATCCGCCTTCCACCTCCGGCGCATAGACATGCATCCTGTCTTTGAGGTGCACGTCGAAAATCAGCGTGATATGGTTGCCGGCACGGACCTCTGTCTGGCTGGCCCGGTATTCCAGGGTGAACGCGTTGGTTTCGAGCCTGCCCACCGGGATGTCGGGAGACCAGCCGAACTGCTGTATCAGCACTGATTCCTGGGTCACCCGCTCCCAGTAATTCTCCAGGAAAATCTTCTGTTGAACGACCTGGTCCGGACCGACAAGATACTGGCCTGGATGGGCGATCCCGTAGTTGCGATGATCTTTCGGAATGGTCTGGTTGATAATCCCGAACGCGTCGATCACTTCGTAGCCCGGATCGGCCAGCAGCGGAACCGCGATATTCTTCCGCGTGGCGAACTTGTTCAGTATCTCCGGTGTGTCCCGGCTGATCGCGCAGATTCCGAGACCCCGTTTCCGATATTCATCTTTAAGGTTTTCGAGCTCCACGAGCTGCGTTTTGCAGTAGCCTCACCAGTCCGCCGAACGGTAGAACAGGATCAGCAGACCGTTCGGCCCCGCCAGTGAACCAAAATCCTGTATCCTGCCGTTCTGGTCGGGCAGGCTGAATGACGGTATTTTATCACCGACTTCCGGGCCAGACTGGCTTGCGCTGTCCTGGGCGTACAATGCGCCTCCATCCTCAGAGCATATCGCAGCCGATGCCGCAAACAGCAATATCAGCATTGGCAGAAAGAACAAAGCGGCTTTTCTCATGGCTCTCCTCTCAGCGATTGGTCCAGTACCGGATTCCGTAACTGCATCTGTGTTGTCGAGCCAAATTAAGCTTTTTCCGCTTGCTGTGCAACACCATGCTTTGCGGGAAAAATTGGCGGGAGCGCGTGAGAATCGAACTCACCGCGGACAGTATTAGTGCCCGCCACCGGATTTGAAGTCCGGGAGGCACACCAGTTACCCATCCGCCCCCGCATATCCATCTTCGCTCGCCGGCTGGAAGTCTTATTTGACCACGGCGATTCTCCCGGGATTCTCAGCGCTGACCCGGCCGATTACGGCAGCCTCGCGGTCTCCTTCCCGGTGCAGGGCCGCCAGCAACTCCTCGGCGGTCTCGGGCGCGATAGAGATCAGCAGGCCGCCGGAGGTCTGGGCGTCGAAAAAGATCATCCGCTCGTGCTCGCTCACATCCGGGCTGAAACTGACCACGCTCTCGAGAAATTCCTTGTTTTTGGACGTCCCGCCGGAGATAAACCCCGACTGCATGGTCCGGGCCAGCGCTTCCGGCAGATACGGTATCGCCCCGGCGTCCAGAGTCAGCCCCACTCCGCTGCCCCTGGCGACCTCGTGGGCGTGGCCCAGCAGGCCGAACCCGCTAACATCCGTGGCCGCGTGGGCCCCGAACGACACCATCAGCTCCGAGGCCGTCCTGTTCAAGCGGACCATAATCGAGGTGATCCGCCCGATCTCTTCATCGGTGAGCTTGCCGGCTTTCAGCGCCGTGGTCATGATTCCCATGCCGAGCGGCTTGGTCAGGATCAGCGTGTCGCCGGGACGGGCGGTGGAGTTGCGGACAAATTTCTGCGGGTGGACCGTGCCGGTAAGCGCCAGGCCGAACTTCAGCTCCTCGTCCTTGATCGTGTGCCCGCCCACGATCGGGCAGCCGGCCTCGGCGGCTTTATCAGTGGCACCGCGGATTATCTCGGCGATTGTTTCCAGATCGACTTTCTTTTCCGAGAAGCCGACGATATTCAGCGCGGTAACAGGCTTGCCGCCCATGGCGTAGATGTCGCTGAGCGAATTGGCGGCCGCGATCTGGCCGTACTGGTAGGGATCATCGACCAGCGGCGTGATCACGTCCACCGTATTGACCAGGGCCAGCTCATCGCTCAGACGATACACTCCGCCGTCATCCGCGGTGCTGGTATCGACCAGCAGGTTCGGATCCGAGACAGGCGGCAGCATTTGCATCAGCTTGCTTAACTCCGTTAAGCTCAGCTTGGCCAGTCAACCGGCGCTGGCGACCAGCTCTGTCAGCCGCTTTCTTTTGTTCTTGTGGAACATCCGGTTTCTCCCCGATTGCTTCATTCGAATCGCCACAACCGGTTAAAGTGACAATGGCGGCAACCGTTACGTTTCTCTCAGCCGCCTGATATTTCCGCTGCGTTCGGTCAGACCGCGCTGGTCGAAATGAATCAGCAGCGGTGTTGCGTATTTACGCGAGCAGCCGATCTTCTCGCGGAATTCCGACACCCTAATCTCACCATTTTGCCGTAATAATTCAACCAGAACCTTTTCCGCCTTTTCCACGGCGCTGCGGTGGAAAATCACCCGCTTGTCCGCTTCCGGCATGATTTCAACCAGCCGGCCCATCTCGATCAGTCCCCGGACGATATCCGCTGCTCTCTGCTCGCCAAGCTCCTGAAACCGTCCGGCCACATCCCTCAGCGACGGGGTCGTGAAACCGGCCCGGCTGTAGAGATCCTCGATTCCGGCCGCAGGCTCCCTGTCCCGCACGCTGAATTCGACAGCGTGGCCCTCCAGCGCGATCGCCTCGCCCCGCAGCACAGCCTGACCGCTGGCCGTCAACATCCGCAGGACAACCTCCCAGGCCGCGGAATCGGCATTTTCCAGCAATTTACTTTTCAGCTCCGACTGCTTGATTCCGTTCAGATACGGGTTTTGTTCATGGAAACTTTCCAGATATTCAACCGCCCTGCGGCATACTTTTTCCAACTCCCCGGTCAGCATTACCGCTTTGACGGTTTTCCGCCCGAGTCCTGTCAGAACTCCCTCGCCCAGCAGCTGTTCCACGGTTTCGCGCACGCGGTTTTCCGGCAGAGCCAGTGCCCGGCTCAACTGTCCGGTTGTTTTCGGCGCCAGGGGCGTCGAGGCCAGGTGGTGCAGAATCAGCCGGTCGGCTCCGGCCTGCTCCAGCTCCTCGAGCTGCTGGATATCCCGCGCCCCCAGATATTTCAGTTTCTCGGGGTGCACCTCCAGGATCGTCCCGCCGCCGATCGTGACCGGAGGCGAGTAACTGCGGATGATAAACCTGTCGCCGGTATCGGCAGCCACCGGTTCCTCAAGCCTGAACTGCACCACAGTCGCCTCCCCCGGCGCAACCGCTTTCCCAACCAGCGGCACAACCCTGGCCAGCAGTTCCCGGCAGCCGAGGTGAAGCCTGATTCTGGTCCTGTTCTTCAGTGGCTGAGCGCTTTCGAGCAGGTACAGCCTGGCGTTGACCATACAGGTGGGCGAAAAATAACCGGGGCTGGCCAGCATGTCGCCGCGCTCGACCTCATCCCGCTCGACACCTGTCAGGTTGATCGCCGCACGCTGACCCACGCCGCTCTCGGCTACCTCCTCATTATGCACCTGAATTTTTCGCGCCCTGACCTCTCTGCCCCGCGGCAGCAGCTCCAGCCTGTCGCCGGCGCGCAGGCTGCCGGCCAGGACAGTGCCGGTGACAACATTGCCGATCCCCTTGAGGACAAACGATCTGTCGATCCAGTAACGGAAGATACCCTTGTCATCCCTGGCCGGGGCTTCGCGAATCTCCTGCTCCAGCACCGCCCGGAACTCCGCAATCCCCTCCCCTGTCCGGCTGGAGAGGCACACAACCGGCGCATCCTTGAGGAGCGTACCGGCCACGAACGCTGAGACTTCCTCTTTGACCAGCTCCAGCCAGTCCCGGTCGACGAGGTCGATCTTGGTCAGCGCAATAATCCCGCGACGGACATCCAGCAGGCGCAGGATGTCGAAATGCTCCCGGGTCTGGGACATGATCCCGTCATCGGCGGCGATTACCAGGATCACCGAATCGATAGTGGTAATGCCGGCCAGCATGTTTTTGATAAACTTCTCGTGCCCCGGCACATCGATTATGCTCACGTCGGGTCCGTAGAACACGTAACCCAGATCGATAGTCATGCCGCGCAGCTTTTCCTCCGGCAGCCTGTCCGCGTCGATATCAGTCAGGGCTTTGAGCAGCATGGTCTTGCCGTGGTCGATATGGCCGGCGGTGCCGATAATCGTGTGTTTCATCCGGGTGAATTCCTGCCTGGCCGGGCTGGGTGGTTGCCGTCAGCCGATTTCACGGGCTTGCTCCGGCAGTTTTTTAAGGCTCCGCCAACAAGCCCGGCGAGCGTATCCGTCTCGCGGGGATGGACCGTGCGCAGGTCCAGCAGGTAACGGTCCTCGGCAATCCGGCCGAATACGGGCGGATCGCCCAGCCGCAGACGGCGCGCAAGCTCGTCGGCGGAAACCCGCTCACCGCCGATAGCCACCAGACGGGTCGGGATTCCGCAGGCCGGCATCGCACCGCTGCCCATCTGCGATTCACCGTCGATTATCTCAAGCTTGATACTATCGCCTGCTTCCGGGCGCACAGCTTCGATAAACTTCTTTGCCCGTTGTTCCAGTTCCTCCACACCGGCGGCTGCCATCCGCAGGACGGGCAACTGATCGAACAGCACCTTCTCATCCAGGAAAAGTTTCAGGGTGGCCTCCAGCGCCGCGTAGACCATTTTATCGCAGCGCAGGGCGCGGCTGAGAGGGTTGTTTTTCAGCATGTCCACGTATTTTTTCCGGCCCACCGCGATACCGCACTGAGGACCACCGAGCAGCTTGTCTCCGCTGAAAGTGACCACGTCCGCGCCGTCGCGGATACTCTGAACGACCACGGGTTCCGGCGGCAAACCGTAGCCCGTGAAATCCAGCAGGCAGCCGCTGCCGATATCATGGACAAGCGGCAGAGTGCGGGAGTCGCAGAGCGGTTTCAATTCCGCAAGGGGGACCTCGCTGGTAAAACCCCTGATCCGGTAGTTACTGGGGTGGACTGTCTGCACCAGCGCCGTACGCTCGGCGATCGCTTTTTCATAGTCGGCGAGGTGGGTCCTGTTGGTGGTGCCGACCTCGATCATTTCCGCGCCGCTGAGGCGCATCACGTCCGGCATCCTGAACGATCCGCCGATCTCCACCAACTGGCCCCTGGAAACCAGCACCTCCCGCTGGTCGGCCAGCGTATTGAGCACCAGCAGGACCGCGGCGGCATTATTGTTGACCACGATCGCAGCCTCGGCGCCGGTCAGCAGGCGGAGCAGTTCCTCGACATGGGCATGACGGCTGCCGCGCCTGCCCGAGGCCACATCGATCTCCAGCGTGCAGTAATTCTCCACCGCCCGGGCCAGTGCATCCCTGGCCGTATCGGCCAACGGCGCCCTGCCCAGACCGGTATGCAGGATAATCCCGGTGGCATTGATCGCCGGGCCGAGACCGGGACGGGATTTAGCGCGAACCCGCCGGGCAACCTCGCACGCGACAGAGCCGGCGGACAGATCGATAGCAGCCGGCTGATCCGCAGGAGCCGCCAGGACCGTGTCGCGCAATTCCTGCAGGACTGCCTTGATTGTCTCTTTGACCAGCCGCTTGGGAAATTGCTCGCCGAGAAGCTGAATCACCGGGTTGGCGAGCATTCTCGTGGTGCTGACAATATCTTTCAGCATCAGCTTTCCGGCCGCTGAATCGTGTTCCATCCCCGCATTTCCTTTCCAGAGAGCCGCCACAAAAAAAGGCCGCCGGAACCGGCAGCCTTTGTCAGCCGATTATCGGAACAGGAGCTACTGCGAGCTGTTGATTTCGATCCTGACCGGGATGTCCTGCCGGCGGTACAGGCAGGTGCCGTTGAGATCCTCGCAGACGTAATACAGTGAATACGCCGGAACGACAACCGTGCCCCCGGCGTTTTCCGGGCATTTGATTTCGAATTCGAGCCTGCGGGTCTCCTGGCTGACCGGTTCCGGAGGTATGGGCACTGTCAGGTGACGGTTATCGACCTGCCACCCGTCCGGCGTGTCAATCCAGAAAACCAGGTCCTCCATCTCGTTGTTCCAGTGCGCCTTCTGTGACAGGTCCGGCCGGAGCACGACATGCACGCGGCCTGTTTCTCCCGGCGCCAGCGTTCCCGGCACGACAGTCACCTCGGCCCTGATCAGCCTCCGCTCATCGCGGAATATCCGCCCATCGGGGTCCGGACTCCGCAGCTCGGTCCCGCCGGCCTCGAACGACTCGGACGGGTAGGCGAACTCAGCGCCTCCGGGTTCCACCCGCAGGACCGAGGGCGTCTCGCCCCTGGCTTCGATCTCCCGCCTGGCCTGGTTGACCCAGTCGTAAAACGAATAGGGCTTATCCAGCCTGGGGCCGTACTGCTGGATCCGACGTCGCCAGATATACTGGTTCGGGTCGAGCTCCAGCGCCCTGCCCCAGTGGGAGATTGCAGCTTCGAAATCACCCTCCCGGCGATAATCCGAATCGTAGCGCGCGCGGTAAGCGGCGCCCAGCCGGAAGTGGGTCGGGCCGTGGTCCGGTTCCAGCTCAACCGCCTCGCGGTAGGCCTCGACAGCCCTGTCCAGCGCTTCATCCCCGCCCCAGAGGACCAGGGAGGCGGCGTAATTCCGCTGGTTGTCGGCGCTCCGGCCCGCATGCTCCTGAAGCCGGGCGAGATCGGGAGCTTCGGCCCGGACCGGCACCGGCCGTGTCGAGCCGACATAGTCTGTTTCCAGAAATCGGCTGTACTCTTCGTCGCTGGGACGAAGCGCGCGTACGATACCCTGTTCATCGATCAGGGCCGTAATCGGCACCGCCAGCACTTCGAGCAGGTTTTGCCGGTCGACCAGGATCGGCCAGTCCATCTGCTGCCACTGCATGAACAGGCGGGCCCTGTGGGGATGCTGTTCCTGGATGATCCCCACCATCTTGACGCGGCCCGCTGCCCTGTCTTCCTCGGTTTTTTTGTGCCACCCGGGCACGTGCTTGCGGCAGCCCGCTCACCAGGATGCGAAGATATGCAGCACGAGTTTCTGGCCGCGGTAAGCCGCCACCGAGAGCGGCCGGCCGTCATCGAGCGACGGGAACGGCAGGTCGGGGAACGGCTCGCCGACAGCGATCCGGGGAGCACCCGCGACAAACGACGTCATCCCCAAAAGCAGTGTCGAGAGCAGGACCACCGCGATCCTGAGAACATCTGTCATATCGGCCTCCACAGCCATGTAATACCACTCCGTGATGTCTGAGTTGCATTTATATAATAAATACCCCACTAGATTTCAAGAATCACCGCCCAGCCCGAGATTACCTGCCGAGAGCATCGACAACGGCCAGCCATCTGCCGGGGCCGACCTGCCAGGCGTCGACATGGTGCATCGCTTCGGCGTTCCAACCGCTGGAGGAAGCCTGGACCAGCGGAGTCTCAATCATCGTCTCCGCATAGTCGGTCGTGCTGAGAGTGGTGATCTCGAAAGCCAGCGCCCGGTTGCCATAGGTGGGATAACAGTCCTGGCCGATGCGGTAGAGCCTGCCATCGATTTCCAGCGGCCGGCCGGCCGGGCGGGCGGTGTCGAGGTTTTTCTCGATTACCGGACTTTGCGGGTGCTCGGTCCACGGCCCCATCAATTCGGCGGCATAAAACAGGCGCAGGGTCTCGTTGCCCAGCCGCGCGGCGAACATCCACCACATGTCGTCATGGCGGAAAATCGTCGGGCTGATGTAATGATCTCCGGAAATAATATCGCCCTGATATTGCCATTGATCGGGAAACGCGGTGGCCTTATAGAGCCGGACGGCAGTTTCCGTGTGGGCTTCGGGAGTCATGTAGTAGTCATCCTGCCATTTGAAAACGTAGGGGTAAGACAGGTCGTAAGGTTCATCGACAACTATCCGTCGGTGTTTCCAGTGCAGGCCGTCACTGCTTTCGGCCAGCCCGATCCCGCCCTCTTTCTTCTTGTCGCTCTTGGCCGTAAAAAACAGATAGTAGGCTGAATCTGTCGCGATCATGAACGGATGGGCGACAATGTTGACGTCGAGATCGGTGACATCCTCTCCTCGCAGTACCGGGTTGGTGACATTCGCCGGAGCGGACAGCTCGAAGGGCGACGGCCCGGTCAGCACGCCGATCGTCCAGGCGTTTTCCGCTTCCCGGTCGCCCGAGGACTGCGCCTGCCCGTCCTGACCGGCGCCGCAGCCGATGGCTGTCAAGTTCCCCAGCAGCAGTCCCCAGGCCAGGGCCGCGACCAGCCGCCTGCCGGTGGTTAATCCTGAAAATGAGCGTTTCATGTTTGAGCTCCCGTTACGAGTTCTCGGCTCAACCAGCCGATTATCAGCGGGTAAGATTTAACGTTGAATTGCAAGCTCGGTCAACCAGTGACTTAAATCGCTTATTTCCCCTGACACCTCCCGGAACTGTACCAGGCACCCTCAGATTCGATCGACTTCATCACCACTCATAAACAGTTGCACGATTTCCGGCTTGGTGACCTTGCCCATGTTGTTGCGGGGCAGATCGTCGAAAATCCGCATCCGGGCAGGCAGCTTGTATGCCGCGATTTTTTCCCTGGCCCACGAGCGAAGAGAATCCAGCGTTAAAGAGCCCCCGTCGGCGATCACAACCGCGGCGCTCACGCGCTCGCCCCATTCAGGATCCTCGACTCCGACCACGGCGCAATCCTTAATCCCGGGATGGGTCCGGAGCACCTCTTCGATTTCCAGCGCGGATACTTTGTAGCCGCCGGTTTTGATAATATCCACCGATTTCCGGCCGAGAATGCGGTAGTTGCCGTTTTCGACAACGGATACATCACCGGTGCAAAACCAGCCGTCGCGGAAGCTTTCCCGGGTAGCCCCGGGCTTTCTCCAGTATTCCGAAAAGACAGCGGGCCCCCTGACCTGAATCTCTCCCTGATCTCCCTGACTCACCACTTCCCCGTTTTCATCCACGAGCCTGACCTGCATATTCGGCAGGGGAGCGCCCACATAGCCCGGTACTCTGCTGCCGTTGAGCGGATTGGATAAAGCCATGCCGATTTCAGTCATTCCATAGCGCTCCAAGAGTACGTGCCCGCTGAGAGTCCGCCATTTTTCGATCATGCTGACCGGTGCGGCCGCCGACCCGGAAACCATCAGCCGCAACTGTTCACAGGCGGCGGACATGGTATCCCGCTCCTGCGGGGAAGCCGCATCCCAGAATGCAATGAGCTTTACATAAACGGTTGGAACGGCCATGAACAGCGTCAGATTTCCATTTATAATTCGGTCCCAGACTTCAGCGGCATCGAACTTTGGCAGGAATTCGCAGACCGCGCCTGTCCTGAGCGCGCAGGTGAGCACGTTAATGATCCCGTGGATGTGATGAAGGGGGAGCACGTTCAGGATGTGATCATCGGGGGACCAGCCCCAGGCTTCGATCAGCGACATCGCCTGGGCTTCGATATTATCATGGGTGGTGACGACTCCCTTGGGTTTTCCGGTCGAGCCGCTGGTGTAGAGAATCATCGCCCGCCGTGCGGAACTGATTTCGGGCAGCGAACCCGGTTCTGCTTCAAGCGCGTCGGTGGTCGAGACAAACCGCCGGTTTGTCTTCTCCGCGACCGGCCGAAGCTTCTCTTCAAACGCGGGATGGCAGAGCACAGTCGCCGCATCCGAGTCTGCGACAACGTATTCCAGCTCCGGCTGAGGATGGACTACGCAGAGCGGAACCGCGATTCCGCCGGCACGCCAGATTCCCCATTGGACGGCCACGTACTGAAAGCCGGGAGGGACCAGAAAGGCAATCCGCTGCTCCTCCAGATCTTTCTGGCGGTCAAGGAGACTCGACGCCACCCTGAGGGAGGCGTCCAGCAGTTCGCGGCAGGTATATGTTCTCCCTGAGGATATGACAGCGCGGCTTTCCAGGCTGCGTTGGGCGGTTGCGATGAGAGGAATATCAGGCATTTTGGACGTAAACCCGTTGAAGTTCACAGAGGACAGTGCGCTGTGTCAACCCATCAGTCCCCGTACAATCAGGAAAAACAGCGAAGGCACCACCAGGCAGCCCAGGCCCGTGTAAAAAGTAGCCGGCATCGCTCCGTAGGGCACCAGCTTGGGGTCCACCGCGCCGAGACCGGCCGCCACGCCGCTGGTGGTGCCCATCATCCCGCCGTAGATTACCGCCGACTGGGGGTTATTCAGTCCGATGAAATCCGCGACCAGCGGCGTGCTCAACATGACCAGAATCGATTTGACCAGACCGGCGGTGATGCTCAGCGCAATAATCTCGGAATTGGCCCCTAAGGCAGTACCAGTAACAGGTCCGACAATATAGGTTACCGCTCCAGCGCCGATAGTGGTGATTGCGACAGGATCGGTATAGCCGAATGCGAACGCCGTCAACGCGCCGACGGCAAAAGAAACGACCACGCCCAGCACCAAGGATACAATACCCGCCAGGCCTGCTTTGCGGAGCTCATCCAGGCCGGCTCCGAAAGCGGTGGAGACAATTGCGAGGTCCCGCAACATCGAGCCGCCCATTAAACCTATTCCCGCGAAGACCGCGATGTCGGCTATCCCTTTCTGGCCGCCTGTGAGTGCACCGCCGAGATAGGCAAGCAGCAAGCCGGTCGAGATAGCTATCGCCGATCCATGCAGTCTTCCATTTGTAAGTTTATTGGAGAGAAAGTAGGACAGATAAATAATAATTCCTACCAGAGCGAAAGCTGTTATCAGGCCGTTTTCAGCGAGCACCCGGCCGCAGATTTCAAGCAGTGTCTTCATGACGGATTCAGTTCGTCCTGTTGAATTTGCCGATCAGCATTACCATCACGAAACTCAAGACTACAGCGGCGGAACCGGCCAGGACCGCAACCGCGCCACCGGTGATCGCCGCCAGCACATTCTGCTGCGCCGCCATCGCGACAACCACGGGTATATACATCGCGCTCCAGAAGCCGATCCCTCTGCCGGTTCTTGCCTTCAGATTCAGCTCATCCTTATATCGCTCCGAGAGGAGAATCAGCAGGATCATCGAGATACCCACTCCACCGACATTGGCCTTCACTCCGATCAGCGCGCCCAGTGCCTCGCCGACTATCAGGCCGACCAGCATGCATCCTGATAAGATTGCTACCCCGTAAACTATCAAATCCGCTCCTTCCGATGGTTCGACAGCTTGCTAATATACCGGTCCGCAACCGATATCACTATCACTTTTTATGCAGGCCCTCCGGGGATGAAAGTTTTCGCTCGGAATCGAAAAAGAAGGCCATCTTTTGCTGTTTCAATTTTAATATGGAGAATGTCGGTATTTACTTGACTTTTCCCGTTGCGATTATCATTGTAAATATATCCGCAGATTATCGGTCAGGCTCCACTCGTTGATTTATCCCAGTTCAACCGCCCGGTTATTCCGGTTATTATAGTTAATGCCAGCCTCGTTTCTCTTAGCCCTGCCAGTCGCATAACGACTAATTTGGCTCAGGAGGTGCCATCCAGGATGCGGGCTTGTTGCTTCTGCTGTTCTGTTCTCAACACGATGGAGGAACCAACCATGAGGCAAGCACTGGCGTTTTCTTTGATGATCTCGTTTTTAGTAATTCTGCTTGGCTGCCAGCGAGATTCCAATCCGCTAGGGGTATTATCTTCGGAAGGTCCGACTTTAGCCGGCAAGGGGGGAGGTCCTGTAAACTACGACAACCCTAAAAAAGATTTGGTTAAAAAAGCTTCGAATGGGATTTATTATTTAGTTTCAAAAGATGCTGCTTGGCAAGCATTGCCAAGAGGAGCTGGTGCATTTGGAATGGGTAAGTTTTCTATCGAAAATGGTACTTTGACTATGCGTTTAGTTGCACATAGACTAACGCCAGGCAACTATTATACGGTGGAGCTAGTAGATAAGACAGGTGGTGGGTGGAATCCTTTTAGTGATGATAGATATAGTCGATTCTATGGACAAGCAGACGAAGATGGTAATGTTAAGATAAATTTCTCATGGGACATAAGTGGACATAGCAACATAGAATTGAACCTGAAGAATGCTGATAACGTCGCACTATTAGACCCATCAACATACGGGGTTCCAAGCGAGTGGATTCTTGGCACTGGACAAGGTTGGGATTCTATATTATTCGGAGCAACCCAATTGCTACCTTCCTAATCCAACTAACCCTAGTGACAGTTATAGGACGGCCCGAATTGTAGGGATAAAGTTACTCTTGCGATTCGGGCCTTTCTATTTCCCATTTTAAATTGGCGGTAATCCATGCTAAAACTGTACGTCTTCAGAACAAGTTGAACATTATGAGCTTATATCTGCGGCAATACGAATCTAATGAGCTGCCCCGCAGCAGAGTTGCGAGAAAATTTTTTCGATCAAACTTCGGTGAATAAACTGAAAAAGCACAAACCCGATCAATCGTTCCTTTACCCAAGATTATGTCCCGAGTTAACCCGGAGTCCCTGATTCAAGATTCTCCTTCCTAAACATCCGCCGAACAGGCAATATTCCATCATGGCCGCAGGACGAACGTCGTTTCAATTTTGCAAGCACCGGAGGATTCCATGCGTGGAGATACGGTTTTTCTGCTGCTGCTCGTCAGCTTTCTCCTGAGCGCCGCACCCCTGCTGACGGCCGAGGACCCGGCTCGTTCTCCTGTCCGGAAAATTCCGGCCTCCGGCAATGACTTGACTGTCGATGGCTCGCTGGAGGACAGAATCTGGCGCTACGCCGCCGGGATCCAACTGGAACCGGCGGAAAACGGTGTCCCTGCGGAGTTAAACGGGACAATTAAAGTAATCTCCCGCGGCGGCCGCCTCTGCCTGTCGGCTTTCCTCCCGGAGCCCGCCGGCAGGGTGCTGGCCAGGTCCATCGGTTATAACCCGGTTTGGGAACAAGACGCAGTCACGTCTCCGTTGGTAGAGGATATCCTGATTATAAAGCTTGCCACCGGGAGCGGTGAAAACGACCTGTCTGAACTGAAAATCGAGATTAATCCTCTGGGGGCCTGCCGCCTGGAGCGAAACGGCAGTCCCGTACCGGCTTCAGAGATACTCTCAGCGGCCGCGATTACAGACAGCGGCTGGAGCGTGGAATGCGCGATACCCTACGGCGAGCTCTATCAGGGAGACCGCTCCGGGGAAATCGAACTGGCTGTAACCCGGTTTCGCTCGAGGCGGCCCCTCGATCCCGCGTTCAGGTGGATTTCCTCTCCCGGCAACCGTCCAACCCGCTTAAAGCTTAATGACCATACCGGCGCTGAGAAAATCGACCCGCCAAAGCCGGCTCCCCCGGCAATGGGCAATACCGGCCCCGCTCTTCGCGTGGGCCGTGTCCAGGCAGTCCCCTCACTGGCTATTGATCCCGACGACCCGTTCTGGAACCGAATAAACGCCTTCCATCTGATGCGGAACGAACCCAACCCGCGTCAGCCCCGCTTCCCAACCGAAATCAAATGGGTGCACGACGGGAAGCGCCTGGCGATACTTTTTGCCTGTTCGGAAGACGCGCGGGTGGACTGTGACAACGGGACGCGGGACAGTAATATCGCCGGCGACGACCATGTGTGCATTTACCTCGCGACTACAGGGTCCTCTTTTATCGAAATTCAAATCAACCCGGTCGGGACGGTAAGGGACGCCAAAGGGCAGGGCCCGCATATGTTCAGGACAAGCTCTGGCGCATGGACCGGGGAGGTGGAAACAAACTACCTGATCAACAACGACGCCTGGTACCTGAGGGTGAACCTGCCGTTGGACCAGATTGCCGGGGAACTGGGCGAGACAGCTGTCCCGGAACAGTGGAGAGTGCTGCTGGGCAGGACCAGGAGGTCCAGAATAGGTGAAAACGAAGAGATAAGCACGAATCCGGTGATCGGCAATCCCTACCTGCTGGCTCCGGCAAGGTTCCGCGGGCTCGTGCTGAGCGGCCAAAACCCGGTGGATCTCATTCCCGATCAAAAAGACTCCCTCGGTTCCGGGCAAAACGGCATTGCCTCACAACTGGAAGCAACCGATTCGCACGTTTTTTCGAGAGTGGAAAGGAAATATCTCGAGATTACCGATATGCTCGACCGTTACCTCGAAGACAGGATAAAAACCATAGCCATCCAGGAGCACCGGCAGTGGGAGCAGGTCAAAACACTTCAGGATTGGGAGAAATTCCGGGATCTCAGGGTCGAGAAATTGAGAAAAACACTCGGTCCTTTGCCTGGGGACAAATGTCCCCTGTTGTACCAGGAATCCGGTTCACTCGAAGGCGAGGGTTATCAGGTAAAAAATGTTTCCTTTCAGAGCAGACCGGGATTCTTTGTCGCGGCCAACCTCTACCTGCCCGCTGAGCCGAAAGACGACATGCCCGGAATAGTCATTATCCCGAGCCATCACTATCCCAAGATTCAGGGCGAGTTGAAAGACAGCGGAATAGTCTGGGCCAGGTCCGGCTGCGCGGTGCTTGTCCTGGAAAGTCTCGGCTATGGTGAACGCGTGGAGGCCACACCCTGGTACCGTCAACCCTACCACTCGGAAAGCCAGCTTGAATTTCAACTCAACCTTATCGGCCAAAACAGGCTTGCCTGGATCGCCTGGGACGTGAGCAGGGCGGTCGATCTGTTTTTCGAGCTCGGCAATGTCGATCCCGACAAGCTGATCCTTATCGGCTCGGTAACCTGGGGCGGAGGGCGTCCGGCGGCGCTGGCCGGCCTGCTGGACGAACGATTCGATGCGGTGGTCCCGTTCAACTGGGGCAGGGTTTACTGGGAAAGCTATGGTATCCTCCGCAGTGCGGTCGACCACCTCACTCCCTGGCTTACCTGTGCCGCCATCGCTCCCAGAAAGTTCGTCTACGCCCACGAATTTTCCTGGGAGGGCGAGGAAGGGCACGCCCTCCCGTCGATCTCGGTTCCAGCCTGGCCGAGGTATGAGAAAGTGTATGGCCTCTACGATGCACGGGGCAATCTCAGCTCGGCGCAGGGAAAAGGACTGTTGCGGGTGAAGCAAACCATGGGCGACTGCTACAGCCTGGGATCGGTGCAGCGCAGGCCGCTGTACCGGATATTCAACGAATGGTTCGATATCCCGATGCCGTCAGATGAAGATCTCAACATCGAGCTCGACTCGTGGCTCACATTCGACGGCGCCAGAAAAGGCCTGGACGTTGTCAAGTTGAAGGAATCCCTGAGGAGAATGCCCGATACATTACTGCTTAGCATCACACCCCAGGTCGACGCGCGGCTCGACAGGAGAGCCCTGCACGAACTGGCGCGGGATTTCGCCGGCAGGCAGCTGAGAGCCGCCAGGAATAACTTGGCGCAAAGTAATTCAAATGATCTCAAGCTGAAACTGGCTGGGAGGATGGAAAGAGTTCTCGGCGATACCGGTCCGCCCTCCGTAGCGGATGCTCAAACACTGTGGAAAAAGTCGCTGGACGGCGCAGTAGTGGAAGCGCTCGAGCTTGAGCCGGAACCGGGGATTATGGTTCCTCTGCTGATAATCAAACCCGCGCAGGCTGCAAAAAGTCCACTGCCGCTGGTTGTTGGCCTGGCCGAGGGCGGCAAAGACCGGTTCCTCAAGCAGAGGAGCGGTGAAATCGAGAATTTATTGTCTCACGGGATCGCAGTATGCCTGCCTGATGTGCGGGGGACCGGCGAGACCGCTCCATCGCAGTACAACAGGAACCCGTACCTGTCGGACAGGGTAATGGACCTGGGAGAAACTCTTCTCGGGCAGCGGCTCAGGGACGTCCGCGCAGTGTTGGCCTTCCTGCGCCAGCGAGAGGACCTCGACAGCCGGAAAGTTGCGCTCTGGGGAGAGTCTTTCGCCCCGGTCAACGAAGACAATCTCTGGATCGACGAACTGTCCAGCTGGCCGATCGCGCCCAGGATTCAGCATTTTTCCAGTCCGCTGGGGGCGCATCTCGCCTTATTCACGGCTCTCCAGGAGGACGGTATCATGGCCGTGGCGGCGCGAGGAGCGATTGTGAGCTATCTGTCTCTGCTGGAAAGCAACATAACCTACACGCCGTTCGATATGGTGATTCCAAATGTATTCGAGGCGGGAGATATTAGCGACATATGCGCAAGCCTGGCTCCGATTCCCTTGCTGCTCGAAGGTGTTGTCGACGGCAGGAACCGGGCGGTGGGACCCGCCAGGCTGAAAGAAAAGATGAGAGACGTGTTAAATACTTACGGTGAAGCGGGAAAAACGGAGAACCTGCTGATCCGGACCAGGACCGGATCAGCAGAGCTCGTAAACTGGCTCGTAGCTCAACTCCGTTGAGATTGAGTTACACGCTGAACGGTTTTCAGCGCGATGCAAATCCTTATCCTCGCTCAGCAGACCTCGGCTATCGCGGCCAGGCACTGCTTGAGTGGTTGGACCGGTGCGGATGGCTCGCTTTCGTATTCCAGCGAAAAAGGCCCGTCGAAACCGATTTCCACCAGCCTGTTCATCATCCCGGGCAGGTCGAGCATCCCCTGGCCCACAACCCGGTCCGACCAGCCGTACTCATTGCTGTCGTCGGGCACCATGTCTTTGAGATGGACCATTCGCACGCGCTCGCCGAACTCCTCGACAACCGCCACCGGATTGACACCCGAGCGGCCGTAATGCCCGCTGTCGACACAGAGGCCGACCATGGGCGACAGGTCTTTTATCCGCTCGCGGAACATCTCCGGGGTGGCGTATAGTTCGTCTTCCGGGCCGTGGTTGTGGATTCCCACCGGGATGCCGTACTCGCCGGCCAACCTGTCGACCAGCGGCAGGGCGTCGTAGACCGGGTAGACGCTGATGGCGATAACCCCCAGCGTTCTGCCGAACTCGAATGCCTTTCTGGCCTGCGCCTCGTCGTTGGCCACCCGCTCCACCCCGAACGCATCGATTGTAATTCCGGCATCATCCAGTTTCGCCATCGTCTCCCGGACCACTCCCGCGTCCGAGTCAAGGGGCAGATGGACGCTCGGGGCCAGTTCGATGTGGCCGAGGTCCAGTTCTTTCATCCCGGCTATCATCCGGTCCAGGTCCCACTCCCGGAAACACCAGCTCTGCACACCCATCCTGAACCCGCAGTAAGCCTGCGATGCAGAATGTCCGGCCGGCACGGCGCTGCTCCCGGCGGGAGCCTTAGCGCCGCCGCAGGCCGCCAGCGCCGCGGCTCCCAGTATCCCGCCACCCAGACCGATAAAACCTCGCCTGGAAATTATTCGTCCGGACTCATTCATTGCGGCTCCCACGTAATAAGATGGTTAACATTTTTTCCTGATCAGTACTTACCACGCCTGTTGAATTACCTCAGTTCCCTGACATACACGTTGCAGAACTGCAGATGGTCGCCGTGGTGCTGCAGGGCGACCGGTCCGCGCGCAGGCATTCCGGGCAGTTCCGCGGCCCGGATAACGTGCTTTCCGTTAAGCTCCACGTTCAGCACGCTGCCCGCCACCGTTATCTCGAACCTGTTCCACTCTCCGACAGGGTTATCCGCGTTCATAACCGGGGTCACCGCCCGTCTCACTTCCGGGGGCATGCTCAGGTCGGTGCGGTAACCGTATACCTCGCCGGAACCGACCGGCAGGTTCCAGATATTGACCTGGCTTTTGGAGCTGCCGCGCAGGTAAATTCCGCTGTCACCTGCATTCATCACCGAGGCGGTCAGCGAGTCCCCGTTCTCCTCGAGCGCCACGCTGCCGTCGGGCAGGATGATGAACCAGTCCTTGAGGGACGGCTCACCGGCCAGTCGCCAGTCGACGATCATCGCGAAATCTTCGAACTCCCCTTCACTCCACAGGTTTTTCTCCTCGCGCTCAGCCTCGCTCTGGCCGTCATAGTTTATCACGTTATCCTCGACCGTCCAATGCCCCTCGTGGCCCGCCACCCATTTCCAGCCGCGGAAGTCCAGCCCGTTGTACAGGCTGCTATATCCCCGGTCTTCCTGCGCCACCACCTCGGGCGGGAGCGGCGAGGACGGCAGTTCGGCGATCCGGATATTCCTGAAATGCACCTCGCTGCCCTCGCTCTCCAGGCAGATATACCCTTTGCGCGGGTTGCAGTTGAAAGCCCTTGTAACCAGGTCGCCGTTGACATGCAATTCCACCATGCCGTCCTTGCTCACTACCCGGTAGCGGTTCCACTCTCCGGTGGGGTTCATCCGGTCCCGGCTGGGCAATGCGCGCATCCAGCCCCGGGGGTGACGGTTTTCCGGGATAAGCGAAGCGCCCTTGATCGCGAACACATCGCCGGCATTGCCGTCCATGATCTGCACCTCTATCGAACGCGAGAAGGGCGAACCGACCGCCGGCAGGTCATCGGAGTGGATGAACAGCCCGGCATTGCCGCCGGCTTTGGTGTGACGCCACTCGAGTTCGAGTACGTAGTTTTCGTACATCTTTTCCGTACGCAGGATACCCATGGGCAGGCCGGTGCAGACAATCATCCCGTCGCCGACGGTCCAGGTCTCCGGAGCGCAGTTGACATTTACCCAGCCCCGCAGGCTGCCGCCGTCGAAGAGCGGCGTGAACTTCTCCGGCGCGCTCCGTGATGAACCGCAGGTAAGCACAAGGTACGAACCGAAAGCGAGCAGCAGCAGAGCGGTTAAACGTTTCATGGTTTGAATCCTCCAGCCGTAAGGGTATGAATGGATTGCGCTAGATGGACCGGGTTAAAAGCCGATGCCCGGAAGGAATAACAATGAAGCCCGTTCATGTCACTTCACAAGCAGGCATTCCCCCTGCTCCAGAATGTGGTAACGCTCCTGGAGCGTGCGCGAAAGGTGCGTCCTCACTTCGACGGGGTATCCGTTCGCCCAGTAACGGTTCTCCGGCGTCTGCCGGTAGGTGTCGCGGTGCTGCGGCAGGATGTAATCCGGTTCCAGTTCGTTGATCAGGATAACCGACTGGCGAATGTGCATGTTGTGTTCGGTGGGCGAGAAAAAGAGGACGTCCACATTTTCCAATTCCAGGTGATCCTGCAGCAGGATGGAATCGCCGGGCTGCAGGAAAGTTTTCCCGCCGATCGTGATCAGGTATCCGCAGTCCTCAAAATTAGCTTTACTGTGAAGCGAAAATTGCTTGTGTCCGTGGAGCGCCCGTATCGGCAGCACGCGGACACCCTGGATTTCGAATGGTTCTCCCGGTACAGCCACCCGGATGCGGTCTTCGGGTATTCCGAGTTCCCGTGCCTTGGCCACGCAGTTTTGCGGAACGACAAACATGCAGTCCGAGCTCCGGGCCAGTTCCCGCGACACTTTATTGTTGAAATGATCACCATGCTCGTGAGTGACGAATGAGATGTCCAGTTCCCCCGCCAGTTCCGCGGTAGTGACGGGTGAGCGCTGGATACGGTCCGCCGCTTCGAGAACCAGGTCCGTCCCGAGCAGAACCCCTCCCGCCTTGATCAGCCAGCCGTTATGACCGGTCCACCAGACAGCCACGCCGTCTTCGTGAGCACGGATTTCGGCGAGGATCTGCCTGGAGGGAAGAAGGTCTGCCGGCATCCCCTGCGCGAATACCCAAATGGGTAAGCCCACTGATAAGAGTACCGCATAAAAACGTCCGGCAGCAGTCATTAGTACTCTCCATTCAAAATGGATGCTGCATTCGGTGATGTCCGGACTAGTCCAGAAAATCAGGAATTGAGCTGGCGGTCCGGTTAATTTTTCAGCGGCTGTGAGTCTGAACGCAGACTTCGTAACGGCCCTTTGCAACCAGCCCCTGAACGGTACAACCAAAAAGATGAGAACTCAAGTGGCCTGTGCCGATAACGGGATCAGTCAAAAAAGGAGGGCGGGAGATTTATCAGGTATTTTAGTACGAATTATAATTAGTGGAAGCTTCAGCGGAAATGCCCAAAACCGACGTATCGCTAAACTCCATTCAGCAATATTATCAGCTCTGGAGTCAATCAACCATTTCAGTGGAGCAGATTGAAAGCCAAACCGGCCAGAAAGGCGCCGGCCATCGTATAGGCTAAGTAGACCGCGACAGTTCTGCTGCCGAATCCTTCACGGAAGGCATAAAGGGCGGATATTTTGGTTGCCGGTCCGGAGATGAAAAAGGCCAGCACGGCACCGCTGCTGAGCCCGAGTTCATTGAGCGCTTCCATGATCGGAATTGACGCTCCGCCGCACTGGTAGAACGGCACGCCCAGCGCAATGGCGATCAGGATAGCGGAATAGCCGGAGTCGGAGAACAGGGACCGGACAAGCTCGGGAGGGACCAGGGCTTTTATCGCGGCGCCGAGCAGCAGGCTCACGCTGAAAATTTTCAGGATGAACCAGCTCTGCCGTCGCAGGGAGAGCGCGAATGGTTTTCCGAAACTTCGCGGAGCGCTGTCTGTCAGACTGTCCACAGTCCTAAGAGGGAAACGTCCCTCGATTTTTCTGTAAATCAAGCCGGCACCGGCGCCAAGACAAAAAGCCGACAACGCGCGCCCGCAAGCCATCGCCGGACCGAAAGCGCCGTAGGTAAGCAAAAACAGGTTGGGGTCGATCAAAGGACAGGCAACCAGGAATGAGATGACCGGCGAGGCGGGAATCCCGGTCGAGAGCAGAACCGCCGAAAACGGGACGGCGAGGTAAACCGGCAGCGGCGCGGCCATACCGGCCAGAGTTGCGACAGCGATTGCAGCGGTCGTCCCGGCGCGGAGGATAGCAATTTTCGGCAGGCGGAAAATGAGCCGCTGCAGCAGAGCGATTACGACAATCCCCGCGCAAAGATAAGGGAGCAGCTCAAGCGCCAGTTCCCAGAAATTCTCCAGGATACGGTAAGTATAGGTTCTGAAAAAAACCGTATTGAATCGATCTAGCAGGTTCAATCGGCATTCCCCGCAGGCAGACAACATGGACGCGCCTGCTCCGCAGCCTTGTTTTACTGGTTGCTCTGACTTAGCGATTTCAGCAGGCCCAGCAGGTCGAAAATATCCACCCGGCCATCCGCATTGAAGTCGTATTCAGGGTCCTGGTTGTTACTGCGCAACTCCGTCAACAGTCTCAGCAGGTCGAATATATTTACCGCACCGTCCCCGTCGTAATCTCCGTTTGCACGTTCCGGTTCGACAGCCGTGGTGAACCGTATCTGCGCAAGCCGGTTACCGGCGTAGGATACATTCGTGTCCGGCTCGCAGACATTCAGGCTGAACCGGCATACTCCGAATGTTTGTTTTACCTTGACCAGCACCCTGTTGACTCCTGCTTCGACCTGGATGCCCACAACATCGTTCGGCAGCCTGTGCTGACGGACTCCGCCATCGTACTCGTATACCGGTCGGCCGTTGAGCCAGACTTCCATGTTTCCGTCGGAGCCGGCCCACAGAAGCGCATCGCGTTTTTCCGGCGCTTCGAGATAGCTGAACGCATAGTAAACACAGTCGACTGAGTCCTGGAAAAAGCCGGCCGGATCGATCAGGTCATCGTAAAAGAATACCGCCTCGCTCCATCCGTCCCTCCCGGGCGCAGGCTCCGCGTCCTCCTCGCCGCCGGGCAGGTCCGCATCGGCCATGTACGCGACAAAATACGGACCGTTCAACAGCCAGATCCGGTTACTCTGGCCGTAATAGGGATAGGCCTTGTTTTTCACCGCGGCATCCATCTGCTTAGCGGCCTTGACAAACGGGCTTGCCGACTCTTCGATCGTATTTCCGCTAATCGCGATCTTATCCTGTTGATTCTGCCCCATGCCGGCCAGGGCGGCCAGGGTGATATGCTCGATGTCGTCCGGGTTGAAATCCATCAGCCGCGCGCAGACCGCATCGACGCTGACAATATCGACCCCGGCCACGATCATGTTGCGCCGCCGGGCTGTCCCGGAGGCAAACTTGGTCTTTTCCTTACCCACGACAGCATCGACCACTACGAAATCGCAGCCGGCCGTCTGCGCCACATCCACAAAATTTTTCTGCAGGATGGTGGCCGAGTGGCCCAGACCTCTGCCGTTATTGTTGTACCCCTGGTCCTTGGACCAGCCGTATTCCATGCCCGGCAGCACCCCGACATAGTTTTTGAGACCCACGGTGATGCCTGTGGTATGGACTTTCATCACGGGTACATTGATGAAAAAATCGGCGTCCAGCACTGTTTTGGGCAGATAGAAAACCGTCTGGGCGTCGGAGAGTCTCGGCGAGGCCGCCGTGGTGACCTCCACCTCGTCGTAATTCAGATCCACCCAATTCAGATTCAGGTCCGGGTAAGATGGATCGCCCCGGAGAGATTCGATCATTTCCTGGTAACCCGACACCACATAACCGTCCGATCCCAGCGACCAGGGGGGGGCATATGGCGTCCCCGGCCGGGCCCAGCCGCCGGCGCCCTCGGCCACGATAATTTCGAACTCGGGGTTGATCCGGTAGAGCATCAGGACCAGGGCTTTAACGACCCGCCAGTCGGTGATCGCGCCATTGCCCCGGTAGGTTGGCTCCACGATGTTGGGCTTGATTACGATTTTGCGGTCATCCTGGTCCAGATAAGCCTCCAGGCCGCCGGCAAGAGTCACGGCCTGCTCAACCATCGCGGCCACCTGGTCGTAGCTCAGGCTTTCAGAAACAGGCGCCGGCTCGCTCAGGGAGTTGTTGTCGCTGCGCACGATTGCAACCGTGCTCGATTTATCCGGATCGTAACGCCATTCCGAATACCAGCACCAGCGGGTGTGCTGAACCGCCAGCTGAGACCAGACAATATAGTCGACAACGACCAGGGCGAGGATTATCGACAGCAGGATTTTATTTTTGCGGGAAATCAAAGTCATAATCTCTGGCGAAAGGAGAACCCGGCCGTTGAAAAACCAGCTCTGCTGAATTCCAAATCAGAACAGGATGAGAATGGTATTTCAAAGGTATCGGCTGATATGCTGTCAAACAAGGAAAAACACTCGTCTACCGATGGTTCATCAATGAGCGGAGCCTATCTTTTGTCTCACATGAAATAACGTGTTGCAAGGCTAAAAGTTGTTAAAGATTTTCAGTTGCCTGTTAATTATTATCTCTTTAACATCACTGTTTTCTCCGCTCCGGCCAACCGGGTATCAATCAAGCGGATTGCCTGCGGGGATGATGCCGGCAGTGTCTTCGTTTAAAAAATCCCTCGGAAGAAACCCGCACGCTGTTCAAAGTAAACAGCCGCGCTGCTCTTTTATCCTTCGATAATCTTACAACCGGTAAACAGATAACTCAAGAGGACAGCTGCGCCTCTCCGCCGTGGGCCTGGTTAGTCAACTCAGTCGCTGTCAACGCTGCGGACAGGAGCGTTCAGGAAACGATTTGACTGTTGTGCTATTTATGTTAGATCCATACCTTAATAACTACCTCTTCTGGCTTAGTGCTTGATTTCTCCGGGCCGGAGCCACTGCATGGCCCAATACTTCTAAAGCTTTAACGGGGTGATCGGGATGAATCACAAAACAGGCTGTTTTGTCCTCGCGATACTGATGCTTGTCTTTGGAATGAGCGGAGTTTCCGCCGGCGCGGAATTGTCACTGCGCGCCAGAGGATACAGCGTGCTGCCCTGTCCCCAGCAGGCGGAACTCGGAGAGCGTGATATCGAAATCGATGAAAGCTGGGAAGTCGTTTGCCGTGCCGGCAATGACCATATCGCGTTCAAGCGCCTGATGCGGGGGGCCGACCAACTCCACGGGCTGGCGTTCGAGGGCGGCGGTGGAAAAATCGTTCTGCTTATCTCTCCCGGCGCGGTTGAGGATGGACCGCAGGCAGGCTCGGCAGATCAGGCATACCGAATCGATATCGGGCAAGACTCTGTGACAGTTACCGGTAACGCCGGACAAGGACTGCTCTATGGCGTCCAGACATTCCTGCAGTTGTTGAGACCTGCGCGCGGCGGCGGATGGACCGTTCCGGCGGGCACTGTTACCGACTGGCCCAGGCTGGAGATGCGTTTCGTCCACTGGGATACCAAGCACCATCAGAACAGGATCGAAACCCTGAAGCGCTACGTTGACTGGGCCGCATATTTCAAGGTCAATGCAATCGGATTCGAGCTGGAGGACAAATATGAGTACCCGACCCATCCCGTTATCGGCGCTCCCGGGGCCTATCGCAAGGAACAGATGCAGGATTTGACCCGCTACGCCCTGGAGCGTTACATACAGCTTATCCCTCAGATCCAATCACCGGCCCATATGGCATACGTTTTAAAACACGACCAGTTTGCCGGTTTCAGGGCCGATGGGAATAATTACCAGATTTGCCTCTGTGACGAAGATGCCGTCCAGTTGATATTCGATATGTACGCGGATATGATCGAAGCGACACCCGGAGTAGAGTATTTTCACGTGTCCACGGATGAAATCTACTACGCAGGCATTTGCGGCAAGTGCCGAAAAGCGCGGCCATACAACGATGAAAACCGCAGTTTGACCTGGGTCGAGTTCGTCAACCGTGCGTTTGACTGGCTGGAGCAGCGTGAGCGCAGAATGCTGTGCTGGGTTGAGTATCCCCTGCTCCAGGACCATATCCGGCTGCTGCCCCGGGGGCTGATAAACGGCGTAACCCACGCCGGCAGGAGCGACAGCTGGAACCGGGGACTGGAAAAGGCCGGCGTGGAACAGCTCATCTACAGCAGTCAGCAGGGCGGCGAACTGCTGGTGCCCAACTATTTCCCGTCAACGTTCAGCTACCGGGGCAACCCGATATCCGGCAGATTGAGTGCGGCGGCAAGCTCGGTAAACGATGTGCTCGGCCGTGGTGTCAAAGTGATCGGGACCTACGCCGCCGCCTGGGATGACAGCGGCCTTCATGATGAACTCTTCTGGCTGGGCTGGGCGACAGTCACCCAATACGGCTGGTCGCCGCAGGGGCCTTCCGTCGAACAGAATGCAGCCGATTTCATGGATGTTTTTTACGGCAGCGGCAATCATGATATGATCGAGGCCTACCGTACGCTGATGGAGGGCGCCAGGTTCTATGAAAACGCCCTGGACCGTGTTCCCGCCAGTCGCCTGAAGCCATCCTACGGAAGTTATGCCCGCAAGGGCCGCGACACGACACGGATCGACCTCACCCTGGAGCCGCCGCAGTTCCCTTTCAGCTACGACATGACCCTGGTGACCGAAGACAATTTCAGCCGCAAATACGCCAGGCAGCTTGAGATGGCGCCCGAGATGTCTATCAGGCTGGATCAGCTGATCCATTTCCTCAGCGGCAAGCTGGCCAGTGTCGACCGCAACCGCTACAACGTCGAGGTCATGCTTTCCATCGCGCGGTTCGAAAAGCACTTCTGCAGGATGCTGCTCGACCTTTACGAAGTGGAAAAACTGCTGCATAGCGCGTCCCTGGCGCTGAAGCAGGAGAGGGAGGAGGAGGTTGTCGGAATCATGGCCCGGACTCACGCTGTTGTGGCAGGGATACTCGAGGACCGGGCCGTGATGTGGAGCGGCCTCAAAAACACTTGGGAGAAAAGCAGGTACGAGAAAGGCCGCAGTGCCGGCGGGCGGCAGTTCGTCCACGTGCTCGACGACCTGAAGGACCACCGCGCCGACCGCCGGCCGGGTCTGGACTACATGCTGGAACCCCTGGAAAATATCGGTCTCGAACGCTGGAATACTCGCTTTGCGGAGTTCATCCGCAACTTCGCCGCCGGGACCGGCCTGGAACCGCCGGCCTTGGGAGATTGACCGCCCGGCTCCCGCCGGCTGGATCGAAGTGACATCAATTGTTTTCCGTCAATCTGCCGACAAGGTATGGAGCCAGCCAAACTACCAGAGACACCGCCAGCATCCACTGGATAAAAAGGTTGCCGATCCCGAATTTCGAGAAGAGGTTCCACCAGCTGTCCAGATTCCAGCTCGCCGAATAATAAAGCCACCATACGATCAGGACGGTAAACTGGACCGGGATCAACCTGAGAACGATAAAGTCGAATCCCCTGCCGAGCCGGATATCGTTATTGTATCCCAGGTTGATCATTTCACTGCGGAATCGGTTGGCGCCGAATTTTTTCACCGCGATGCAGAAAAACAGGCCGCAAAGCAGCAGGGCCAGACTCCACACCCAGTCCTGATTGTCGAATACATTGCTCCACAAGGCGCTTGGCGTTCCCGCGATAATCATGACTGTCACCGCGGCCAGGGTGGCCGTTTTTCGCTTGAACCCGATATCGATCATGTTCTTTACCGCCAGTTCCACCAGTGAAACGAGACTGGTTAAAGCGGCTATCAACAGTGCGAAGAAAAAGAAGATTATCATTGCCTGACCGCCGCCCTGGCCCAGCAGCCTGGGCATCCAGATGAAGATGAGTCCGGTGCTGGACTCTCCTGTTTTACCTAAAAGTTGTAACGCCTCCTGGGCGGGCATCAGGGCAAAAACGGTGGGAATTATCGCCAGGGCGGCCAGAATGCTTGTCGCACTGTCGACAACACCGACTATCGCGGAGTTTTCCACAACACGCTCGCCAGGCTGAGAGTACGCCGAATACGTAAGCAGCAGTCCCCAGCCGGCGCCGGTCGACCAGGCGGACTGGGCCAGGGCCTCGACATAGATTTGGGGATTGAAGAAATCTTCGGGATTGAACTGAAAAAGATATTTAACTCCCGACATCGCTCCGGGCAGGAGCAAGGCCTTGAGAGCTGAAAAGACCAGAATTAAACTCAGCACGGGCACAAAAATAACCGCCGACCTCTCTATGCCGGCACGCACGCCGCCCAGCACGATAATCCCGACAACAGCCGCCGCGGCCCAATGGAACCATACCGCCTCCCAGCTGCCGGCAAAACCGCTCCAGTAATCCATTCCGGTATGAGCGGTCACGGCCCCGCTCAAGGTTCCCAAAAAAAATTTCAGGCACCAGCCGGTTACAACCGAGTAATAGCACATTATTCCGGCGGCCGCGATTGCCATGAATCCGCCCATCCAGGCTTTGCGCGGTCCGGCTACCCGCAGAAAGGAACCCACGGTGCCATAGCGGGTCGTTCTGCCGATTGCGCTCTCAACTGTCATCAGCGGGATTGACCAGAGGAACAGGAATGCAAGCCACAAGCAGATAAAGACAGCGCCGCCATTGGCCGCCGCAACTTTGGGGAACCTCCAGATATTGCCTGTCCCCACGGCCAGGCCGACCGCGGCCAGCAGCAGCCCCAATCTCGATGAGAAATAGTCCATACCCTTTGAGCGGGAAGGTTCTTTTGCGTCCATCGAGTTATCCGGCATCTGGAGTCAAAACAGCCTGTCAACTAGTTGGATTGCCCTGTCTCCTCTCAGCAATCCAGCTTTTCCCGGGCGCTTAAAATCTGATCGATATCCTTGCGCGCTTCCCGACTCAGTTCCGGGCTCCGGTGACCCGCGAGAACCTCTTTGACCCTGGTATTCAGGGTGGCGAAAAGGTCTTTGCTCTCAGAGATTTTCCACATTTCCAGAGGCTCGCGGTTAAACGACGATGGTGTCCAGATTTCATGGCAGTGCCCGATAGTGTGGTCGTCCTGAAGGAAGTGGCCTCCGGCGCCCACCCTTTGGATCGCCTCCAGGGCCAATGTCCGATCGTCGACTATCAGGCCCTCGGTGGCCTTGCGCAGCATCCCGATCACCTCGTTACAAAAAAGGATCATCTCCATGGAACTTACCATGCCGCTGGCCAGATACCCCACATCGTGAACCAGATTTTCACCGCTTAACAGGGCCAGCAGAATCTGGTGAGCCGCCTCGGCTCCCGCCTGGGCATCCAGGGTTTTACTGTCAGCCGCCCCGGCGAGTCCCCAGACAGGCAATTTATAATGGTGAGCGAGATCACCGAAGGCGCTGAAGGAAAAGTGAAATTCCGGAGATGCGTAAGTGAAGGCGCCGAGGTGCATATCCATTGCGGTGACATTACCGCCGAAAATGAACGGGGCGCCGGGGGAACTCAGCTGATGGACAACCAGGCCGGCGAGGCATTCGGCATTGCCCAATGCGATTGCCCCGGCCATGGTGACCGGGGCGGTGCCGCCGGCCATGCTGCCTGTAGGATAGGCCACCGGCAGCCTGTGCCGGGCGCAGAAGAGGATCATCTCCAGAGCTTCCCGGGTATGTATTCTCGGCGGAATGGGCTCGGTATAGAGAATGGCGAAGGGTTTGCTCGAAGCTTCCTCGCCACCGCCCCTTAGCGCGCACATTATTTCGTGGATCGGCTGGATGTCTTTGAGGCCCTGGGCGGTGTAAACAATCGGCTTGGCAGTCCCGCTCAGCATCGCATCGAATTGGTGTACGAACGAACTGGTACCGGGATAATCTCCGGCGATAGCCATGCTCATCACAAAATCGAGATTCGGCATGGCGTCAACGAATCCGGCCATCCGGAAACTGTCTTTTTTGGCCGATTTTCTGAGTTTCCCAGCTTCGGGATCGAATGTTTGCGGCGTGTCGGAACCCGTGCCGAAATAGACGTTGCGGGCAGTGAGTTCCATTGCGGGCTTTCCGTTCCGGTCATGGATCACAACCTTTTCCGGCGCGGTTTCGATAGCGTTTGTCACCAGTTCCGCCGGTATCATCACGAGATCATCCTCACCCGCGCTACCACCGTGCTCCAGCAGGAGTTCGCGTACGCCGGGATGCATGAACCTCATCCCCTGGCTTTCGAGTATCGTCAGGCTGGCCTCGTGAATTTTCTTCAACTCTTCAGGATTCAACACAGTTAAACGCAGTGAGGGCGAATAGCGGGATGGATCCATCGATTGATACCTTCGAGGCAAAGTAAGTGTACCTGCATGAGTCAAAAGTTTGTTGGCTGGTTTATTTCCAAAGACTGTAGCATTAAATATGCAGGAATTCAAGCACCACGGCCAGGACACCTTTAGCGGGGGGAAAAGGACTTTTTCCGGGTCCAACGATACTTGAGTTCTCTCATGATTAGTGCTACCGTTTGGGAAAACAGGTTGATGGCACGAGTCGAGGGGGGCTCGCAGATGGATGATGAACGGGCGGCGCGGAAAAATTATCTTTTCCCGGCGGTTTTTGTCTGTCTTACAGCGTTGAGTGCAGGATGCGCCAGTTCGGGAAAAGAACCGGCGGAGGGCGAGATGTCAGGCGCGAATGAGAATGTGTCCTTTATGACCGTGGCAGAACTGATGCAGGAACCCAAACTAGACGCGCACGCTCATTTCATGGCCCTGGCAGTGGAAGATGAAGAGAAGTTCATTGCCAAGCTGAATGAACACAACATGCAGTGGCTCTCGCTCTGCACCGTGGGTACAAACTGGTTCGATCTTCGCCAACAGATCGGACTGGCTGAAAGATTACATTCACGTTATGCAAACCGCGTTGAGTGGGCCGTTTCTTTCAATCTCGAGAACTGGAACTCACCGGATTGGGAGAAACAGGCAATCAAGACAATCGACGAGGGAATTGAGCACGGAGCCGTTGCGGTCAAAGTCTGGAAAGAGTTCGGTATGGTGCTTAAAGACCCTGAGGGCGGCTACGTGATGATCGACGACCCGCGGCTGGACCCGGTACTCGACTATATCCGCTCCAAGGGGTTGACTCTGACCGCCCATATCGGTGAGCCGTACAATTGCTGGCAACCGCTGGAGTCGATGTCGAACCAGCGGTCTCGGGATTATTATGGCGAGAACCCCAGGTATCACGGCTACATTCATCCCGAAATCCCCGGCTATTGGGAACAAATCGCATCCAGGGACAGGATGCTCGAAAAACATCCGGACTTGAGGGTGGTTGGCGCTCATCTCGGCAGCCTGGAATGGGATTTGAATGAGTTGTCCTTGAGGTTGGACAGATACCCCAATTTTGCTGTTGATCTGGCGGAGAGAATTTATAATTTGCAGGAGCATGGGCGGGAAAAGGTTCGCGATTTCATGATAAAATACCAGGACCGCCTTCTTTACGGGACAGACCTTGTATCCGGTTGGGGTGAAAACGGTGTGGATGGAGACCTCGGAAAACTCGACAATACCTATCTCTCGGACTATCGCTATTTTGCCTCGGATGAGGAGATCGGTGTTCCCTGGATCAGCGAATCCTCCAGAGTTCAGGGGCTTAAGCTGCCGGCTGCTGTTCTGAAAAAGGTATTTTACCGCAACGCAAAAACATGGTACCCGGGTATCTGAGGAAACCCGGTGCAATCCGGACAAAAGACTTTTCTTCTTTCATGTGTTTCAGTCTCTGCATACCGCCCCGCCGAAAGAAATCCGGGATTAGCACATTAAGGGGATGAACGGTAATAAAAAAGGCCTGCTAGCCATTAGCAGCCCCTATCTCTTTATATCGCGGAACTGACGGAACTATTTATAAAAATTCCCCGCAGGTATGCCGGACGCCCTGATTGAGCAGATTCAGGTTGTGGAGGCTTACTTTCATCAGCTGTTTCCGGACTCGTTTTCGTGGGGGCAGATCAATGCTTTCCTTTCCCATCAACAAAAAGAATTCCCAGATACTTGCAAATTTCTTTTTGAAACACTATGTTTAATCAGGTGCGGGGGTAGTTGTGGAAGAAGTTTTTTTGTGCTGTACCCGCACTTGGCCCGGCAAATTCCAGAAAAATGGAATTGCCGGGTCTTTTTTTTCAGTTGATTGACTTCAAGCATGACAAAAGCCATAATCAAGTAGATGCAAAATCTTCAACCTGGAGGTTTGCAATGGCTAAGTTCAAAGATTTCCAACACGGTCCGCTTAACATGCGGCACGGAGAAAAAGTATCCCACATTCGGCCGGCGAACTGGAACCATGAAATCCTGGATTCCAAATATTGTCCAAAACCCTCGTCTGCCAAAGCTTTTCCCAACACAGAAAATCACCTCCACTTCCACAGCGACGAGCAATCTGATAGCCTGGCTCGCATTTTGAGTAAAAAAACTTCTCTGCTTAGCATCCTGGGCTCTTGGCTGAAGGCCTCCTGCTCTCATTTCTATCGCGAATAAAGAAATTCCTGAAAAATTGACTCTCCCCGCGGCAAGCCACGGGGCATTATGCCAATTTCCTGGCACTTTGTGCCAGCGGAATTTCTAAATGCAATAAACCAAATGCGGTAAGCCCGGAGCAAGCTCCGAGGAATTCTTTTCGATTAAATCTCGGCCACTGCATCAGAAATGGAGTGAGAAAATGAAGAGTTCAGGCTTGATTGTTTGCCTGGTATTGGTTTTACTCTTAGCGGCCGGCAGCGGGACTTTCCTCTTTGCCCGGTCAGGGAAGACCGCCAGGATTGCAGTTACCCAGCCCAGGAATATTGAATGGCAGGATCCGTTTTCCAGTGAATATGACCCGGCCAGGATCCGCCCGCAATGCCAGGAGAACCTTGAAAACAATTTCCGTCTCTTCGAGCGTGCCGGCGAGCTGGGGGCTGATCTGGTCTGCGGCCCGGAAGACATTCAACATATCGGCCCCTACCTGCTTTATCTCGAGACTACGGACCCGGAGACTGGAGAATTGCTTTTCACCTCTCTGGCCGAGCCGATCCCCGGCCCGATAAGCCGGCGCGTTTCGGAAATCGCCCATAAATACCGGATGTATATAATCGCACCGATGTTCGAACGGGAAGGCGAGAAAGTATACAACACGGCGCTGGTCGTGGATCGTAACGGCGAGATAATCGGCAAGCACAGAAAAACTCACCTTCCGGTCATGGAAACCTGGGTGGTCAGCCGAGGGGATGAATACAAGGTTTTTACCACCGACTTCGCAAAAATAGCGATCGCCACCTGCTATGAGGTGACCTATCCGGAAATCTGTGCGCTTTATGCCTTAAAAGGAGCGGAGTTGATTTTCAATCCCACCGGCGGTAAAGAGAACGATGGCCCTCTGGCCACCGCCCATCGCTACCTGACCCGGGCCAAGGACAACTCGGTTTACCTGGCCCCGGTTGCTTACGGCGAGGACGGCAGCGGAATTATCGATTTCAACAGCAAGGTGGTGGCCGAGGCGGTGGGGGTTACAGATACGGTCATCATGGCTGAAATAGACTTCTCCCGGGACCGGACAAATTCCAGCGAATGGTGGCGGAATATCAACGGCACTGACAATATTCGGGCAATGAGGCTGCTTCTCAGAAGGCCCGAAACATACAAGCTCCTGACAGAGCCGAATCCTCTCCTGCTGGAACGCTACCCGGACGTGCGTCTTACCACCGGTGACCGCAAGAGACAACTGAAGGCGTTAAAAGCGGTCGACTATAGCCCGAAAGGAGATACCAGGCGATAACTTGTCTTCCATCTTTCAGCCTGATGAGCCGGCAGGGAAGCTTCCTCCCTCCTCAGGTTGCGCGGGTCGAACTTTTCATCCGTCCCTCGAGTCCGAATAATTCCAACCAGCGTTTCGGTCTTTACCGCTGGCACGTGCTGGACCCGGTCCGGTTCGAGAAAGACCTCAAGGTGACTATCCAGGCCCTGGGCTGGCGCAGCGGAGGCCGTTACCTGCCGCTGCAGGACGATATCGCCTCGGTGGCCTACTGGTACCAGCGCGAGCCGCACGCCGGATTTCCGAAGCTGCCGGACAAGGATTATCTGGAAGTACGCTGAGAGTACAGCATTGCACAGGGATAATAAACGCGGGGGCTGGTTTCAAACCAGCCCCCGCGTTGTTTTGCGCGATGAAATGAAACCGGCTGATAGTGCAGAGGCTCCCGTGTTAATTCAACCTGGCGGGGAGGAACACGCTGAAAGACAAGCCGGACAATGGAATGAATGATAATACGATTGCAATCAGGGCGGATACGTTCTATTTTGAGCAATCCGGTTTGGCGCGGCTGGGGCGCGGCTGACATTCGCTGATACGCGCGCAATATCGCTAACCCGGAAAAAAATGTAACCAGATGCCTGTCCGTGGTGTATAAGAATAAAGAGTGCTGGCAATAACACCTGCGAACGAATAGATATTTCAAGCTTGTTTCCTGACTGGTTTTTCTGGTCCGAACGCTGCTGCACAAAGCTGATTCAAATAAATATCTTTTTCACGGTCTGGAAAAGTGCAGATTTCAGCTCTTAAAAACATGGCTTCATCTGGAATCCTCGCGATTCTTCCAGTCATACTTCCGGCCGTTTTCGCCGGCTGCGGCTCAGCCGCCGGCGGTGCGGCTCCTTTGACCTTTCTGGTCACCCGGCAGGACCTGGTCTCATCGATCACCGCCGAGGGAATTGTGGAAGCTCAGCGACAACTTCCCCTGCAAGCGCCCCGTCTTAGGGAGACACTTCCTCAACTGTCCTTCCTGTCGCCCGAATTTTCCTACGTCCGGAAAGGTGATGTGGCCATGAGGTTCAACGATGAAGAGATCCGCGTCAAGCTGGAACAGGCTGAGCGCAACCTTGAAACCGTCCGTTCCGATCTGGCCAAGCTTGACGCGGAGCAGGAGAGCCGGATCGCCCAGCTCGAGGCGCAGGTCAGGCGTGCGGAGGCTTCGATGCAATCCTCACGGCTCAAGCTGGCCGAGCTGGAGTTCGTGGCCCCGCGCGAACGCGAAATCAGGGAGCTGCAAATCCGCAAATCAGGAATCGAGGCCGCCAAGAGCCGCAAGAAGCTGGATTCTATCAGTCAAGTGCACAAGAAAGAACGCTCACAGTTCCTGCTGCGGATCAAGCAGGAGCAAAGCAAGGTCGGGACAGAGCGGTCAAACATGGAGCAATTGGTACTGGAGGCGCCGGTTGACGGCTATGTTCTATACCACTGGAACTTTTTAACCCGAGAATTCTTCAAACCAGGAGACCCCGCTATCCCCGGGGGGGCGGTGGTCTCTATTGCCGATATTTCCACCGTGCAGATAAAACTGCAGTTGAGCGAAACGGAAGTCCAGCGGATGGCCGCCGGCCAGGTTGCGGAAATCACTATCGAGTCGCTGGGAGGGCTTAAACTCAGCGGCAGGGTGATCCAGGTGGCCCAGGTGGCCAAGCCTGTCAGAAGAAATTCGGCTGTGAAAAAGGTGGAAGTGGTGGTGGCGATCGACACTACCGCCCCGGGCCTGGTGCCGGGCTTGTCGGCGAGTTGCACTGTGATAAAGGAGCATGTAGAGGACGCGGTTGTAGTACCGCTGGAAACGGTATTCGACCGGGACAGCGCCAAAGTGGTCTACGCCTTCTCCGGCGGAGAGTTTAGCGTGCGGCAGGTGGAGCTGGGAGCAAAGAGCGCGGATTTCGCGGTTGTCCTTGAGGGCCTGGACGGCGGCGAGCAACTGGCCCTTCGCGAGCCGGACCGTTCGTTGATCGCCGGCGATTAGCAACTACAGGGAAGCGGATTATATGAAAGTAGCGGAGTTGAAAGCGGTCAAACATTTGCTGGTGTATTCAGCGGCGACTGTTCCGCTGGCGCTCAGCCTCTCCTGCGGCAGTCCGCTGGGCAGTACGGTTCCGGTTTACACAGTGGCGCGCGGGAACTTCCAGAACACCCTTACTGTCACCGGCGACCTCAAGGCCGTCAATTCGCAGGTGATTTCCGCGCCGGCGCTGAGCTGGTCGATGGGAATGCCTAAAATCGCCACGCTGGTGGACGACGGGAAGAAAGTGGAAAAAGGCGAACTGCTGGCCCAGTTCGACCCCTCCGAAGTTGAAAAGACGCTGACCGATGCGCAGAACGAGTTGGATATCGCCCTGGCCGAGTTGGCCAAAACCGAGCTCAATCACAGTTCTGAAATTGAAGACCTGGAGTCCGACCTTCAGGTAGCCGAGATCGACTTGCGTATCTCCAGGCTGAAGCTCGAGCAGTCATCGTTCGAGGCTGAAATTGACCGCAAGCAGATCGAGCTCAATGTGGAAAATGCGGAAATCCAGGTCGAGCAGGCGCGCAGGGAAATTGAGAACAAGAAGAAGGTCCAGCATGAGGACCGGAGCAAGCTGAAGCTTAAAGTCAACCAGGCCCGCAGCAAACTCGAGCAGGCGCGGGAAACCCTCGAGAGCTTGACTGTCCTGGCTCCCTCGCCGGGAATCGCGATCCTGCGCGAAAACCGGCAGACCGGCGAAAAAGTTCAGGTCAACGACCAGGTATATCCGGGCTGGCCCCTGATTGGCCTGCCGGACTTATCTCTGCTCAAGGCCGATGCAAAAGTCAACGAGATCGATATCTCCCGCGTGGAAATCGGCCAGCGGGTCAGGATCAGGCTCGACGCCTACCCGGACACCGTATTCACCGGCAACGTCAAGGAGATTGCCACCCTGGCCACGAGAAAGGACCGGGGCTCATCGTCGGTGATGGTGTTCGAAACCACGATTTACCTCGATGGCGAAGACGAGCGCCTGCTGCCCGGCATGACTGTCAGCTGCGAAATCCTGATTGACGAAATTCCGGATACCTTGTTTATCCCGCTGGAGGCCTTGTTTTTCAGGGACGGTGAGCGGATTGTCTATGTCCGCAACGGCGCGGGGTTCGACGAGCGTAACATTAAAATCGGCACCGAAAGCGAGAACTACGCGGTCGTTGTCGAGGGGCTGGAGGAGGGAGAGAGCGTGGCCCTGATCGACCCGACAGTCTCCGCGGAGGAAGAGGAAGACAGCGGCGGTAACGGTGAAGAGGAGCAATGATGAAGCATGCCGGCGGTAAAATCATCTTGATTGCGGCTCTGACTGCGCTCATCTCCTGCGGCGCAGCGGAGCGGGACGAGAGAGATTCCGGCCCCGGGGCCGTGTCCCTGTTCACCGAAACCGGACACCTTCAGGCGGTCAGCAGTACCGGGATCGTGATGCCCTGGTACAACTGGTCGTACGGCCAGCCGCAGATAACATTCCTCGAGACAGAAGGCACTATCGTAGACAGGGGAGACGTTGTGGCGGAGCTCGATAAATCCGGCGCGCTGAAAGCTCTGGAAAACGCCGAGGCGGAACTGGAGATTGCCCTCGCCGACCTGAGCAGTATGAAAATGAACCAGGCCACGGCATTGGAAAAGCTCAACGCCGAACTCAGGCAGCGCCTCTCCCGGCATCGTCAGGCCCGGATCGACACCCAGCGCGTGGCCTACGAATCCGAGTCGAAAAAAAATATCGAGCTGCTCGAGCTGGAGAACGCGGAAATCGAAATGCAAAAGGCCGGACGCAAGATTGAATCGACAAAACTGGTGCAGGTGCAGGAGCTCAAGATCCAGCTCGCCAAAATCGAGCAGACACGCTCCGTCATTACCACCGCGGAACGAGCGATCAAAAATTTCACGCTCACCGCTCCGGCTCCCGGAATGGTGGTTTACAGTATCATCCGTCAGGACCGTGAGCGCCGCAAAGTGCAGGTCGGCGACAAGCTTCATAGAGGCCGGCCGATTGTCCAGTTGCCGGACATGTCGCAGATGAAAGCCGAGACCGCGGTTAACGAAACCGATATCAGCAAGATCGAGACGGGCCAGAAGGTGCTGGTCCGCCTGGACGCCTATCCGCGCAAGGTGTTCGATGGGGTGATTACCTCGATCAGCTACACCTGCCACCGCAAAAACCGCAATTCGAGTATCAAGGTCTTCGATGTCGTGGTGCTGGTGGACGGTACGGACCGGATTCTGAAACCCGGTATGACTGTCAGTTGCGAATTCCTGTCGACGGCGGAAACGGTAACCGCCAATCCCTGATTCACTTTCCCGGAGTCAAGCGGCAGCATGGAACTGCGTGACTATCTCAAGATGGGTCTCGAGGGCCTGTCCTACCACAAAATCCGCTCCCTGCTGACCATGCTGGGGATTATCCTCGGCGTGGCCTCGGTAATCGCCATGCTCTCGATCGGCGAGGGCGCCAAGCGGGAGGCCCTGGCCAAGTTCGAGGTGCTGGGGGTCAACAACATTATCGTCCGGGAAAAAAGGCTCAGCGATCAGGAACTCGAAGAAGCGAGGGCCAAGTTCTCGGCGGGGCTGTCGCTGGCCGACGCCGGGGCGATCGGAGAGATAGTGTCGACTGTCGAGCGGATCGCCCCCCAGGCCGAACTCGAGGTCGAGGCGAAATTCGAGGACAAATCGGTCAAGTCCGTGCTGGTGGGCGCAACACCGGATCTGTTCAGGATTCTCAATTACGACCTCAGCGCCGGCGTAGCGCTGAGCCGGGAGCAGTGCGACCGCGCGGCCAAGGTCTGCCTGCTGGGCAGCGAGGTGGCCCGCGACCTGTTCCCGTCAGTTGAACCGCTCGGACGGCAGGTAAAAATCAACGACCAGTGGTTCGAGGTCTCCGGTGTGATCGGCAACCGCTCGCTCTACACCGAAACAGTGGGCGAACTGGCCGCCCGCAACCTGAACCAGGATATCTATATCCCGCTCTCGGCGTTCCTGATGAGGTTCGACAAGGAGGAAAACCTGGCCAGCGAAATCGACCAGCTGACACTCAAGGTGGCCGATTCGGACGACCTGGTGGAGACCGGCGCGGTGATCCGGCGGATATTGGAGCGGCGGCACCATAACAACAAGGATTTCGATATCGTGATCCCGTTCGAGCTGCTCAAGCAGGAGGAGAAGGAGCGCCGGATCTACAACATCGTGCTGGGTTCGATCGCGGCGATCTCCCTGCTGGTGGGCGGGATCGGAATCATGAACATCATGCTCGCCTCGGTGCTTGAGCGGACGCGCGAAATCGGTATCCGGCGGGCGCTGGGGGCCAAGCGGCATGATATCCAGATCCAGTTTCTGCTCGAATCGGTGGGTCTGAGCCTGGTGGGCGGACTGATCGGGATCGCCCTGGGGATTATCCTCTCGGTGATCGTGGGCAATATCGGGGATTTCAGCTCGATTGTCTCTCCTCTCCACGTCCTGCTGGCCTTCGTGGTCTCCGGCGGCGTGGGCGTGGCCTCGGGCACCGTGCCGGCCAGGCGGGCGGCGAGTATCGACCCCATCGAGGCCTTGCGCTACGAGTAGTTCAGTCTCTCCAGACCATCAGTCGCTTAATGAGTTACCCATAATCAGCTATAGTATTGAGAGGTTAGCATGAACCTGAAAATGCGTATCGCCGGGCTGATTCTCTGCTTAACGCCAGCGACCGCTCAGTTGGCTGCCCAGCTGGAACCGGTGGACCTGACAGTTGACGATGCAATCGAGCTGGCCCTGGAGCGAGGTTACCGCGCCAGGGTGGAGCGGCTGAACCTGATCCGGGCCGAGCAGCTGGTTAAAGCGTCCAAAGGACGGTTCCGCACCCAGATCACGATGCAGCTCAACGCACCCGATTTTCAGGAGAGCGTCCAGCCGTTCCGGATCCCGAACGAGGTCCCCTATTACAACACCACCGGCAGGCTGAGATGGCAGAGCAGACTGACGATCACCCAGCCGCTGCCCACCGACGGCAGGATCAGTCTCAACTCCAATCTCTACCAAACCCGCGAATCGGTCTTCCGCGACCAGTTGAACACCACCGATAAGGACAAGCGCTTCTATACCTCGCTCCGTCTCGAACTGCGCCAGCCCCTGTTCGTACCCAACACGCTCAAACTGGGTCTCGAGCGGGCGAATCTTCAGCACGAGCTGGCCCAACGGGATTTTACCCGCACCGAGCTGGACGTTGTCTACCAGGTGACCGAATCCTTCTTCAACCTTTACCGCACCAAACGCGAACTGGAGATCGCCAGGGAGGAAGTGGAGCAGCAGCAGGAGTCATATAACCTGGCCCAGCGCAAGTTTGAAGCCGGCCTGATCCCCGAGGTCGATGCCCTGCAGATGGAGGTCGACCTGGCCCAGAGCCGCAACAATATGCTGAGCGCCGAGGGGAGTCTTTCGCAGCAGGAGGACCTGTTCAAGCTCACTGTCGGGCTGCCGCTGGAGGAGCGTGTCGACGTAACCACCGAGTTGCGGATCAGGCGGTTCGAGGTGGATCAACGCCAAGCGGTCGAGCATGGCCTGGCTTACCGCTCCGAGATCCGCGAACGGGAAATCAACCGCCGGCTGGCCGAAATCACCCTGGAGCAAACCGACGCACAATCGGCGATCAGCGGCGTAATCAGCGCCTACTACGACCTGACCGGCGTCAGCGACCCGCTGCTGGACTACGGCAGCAGCGTATCGCGTCTGTTCCGCTCCAGTATCGAGGACCTCAAGCAGCGGCCGAAAAACAGGGGGGTCACGTTCACGCTCTCCCTGCCGATCTGGGATTCCGGGGTCAACAGGGCCGAGGTGGCCGAGGCCCGCGCCACCCTGCAGGTGACTGGCTTGAGCGAAGAGGAGGAGCGACGCAGGGTAACCCGCGAGATCAGGGCGGTAATCACCCGGCTGAAAGAAACTCTCGGCCGCCTGGACGTACTCAGGCAGAGCGAGGAGGTGGCGCTGCGGGGCTACGAGATCAGCCAGGCGCGGTTCGTCAACGGAGATATCACCAGCCAGGACCTGGCGCTCAACCGCGTAAGGCTGACCAATGCCCGCCAGAACTACCTGTCGGCGTTTATCGCCTACCAGCTGGCTGTCGCCGACCTGAAACGCAACACGCTCTACGACTGGGAGAACGGCAGGAGCCTAGTCGAGGACGCGAGTTGACCGGCCGGAGCGGGAACAACGGAATGCTGATCGAATTGAATGAAATAGCCAAGATCTACCGGGTGGGCAACTACGACGTGCACGCTCTTCGCGGGGTGGACCTGCGGATAGATGAGAACGAGTACGTGGCGATCATGGGCCCCTCGGGCTCCGGCAAATCCACGCTGATGAATATCCTGGGATGCCTGGACACGCCGAGTTCGGGGACCCACTATTTCGCCGGAGAGCTGGTGAGTTCGCTCAGCGACGACGCCCTGGCCGGTATCCGTAACCGCCGGATCGGCTTCGTGTTCCAGACCTTCAACCTTCTTCCCCGCACCGACGCGCTGACCAACGTGGCGCTGCCGCTGGTATACAGCGGAGCCAGCCCCGAGCAGCGGGTCGAGGCGGCCGGACGGGCGCTGGCCCGGGTCGGGCTGGCCGACAGGATGGAGCACAGGCCCAACGAGCTTTCCGGCGGACAGCGCCAGCGGGTGGCGATCGCCCGGGCCCTGGTCAACAACCCGTCGATTATCCTCGCCGATGAGCCGACCGGCAACCTGGATTCAAAGACCGGCGAGGAGATCATGAGGATATTCAATGCGCTTCACCAGCAGGGTAACACGATTATCCTGGTGACCCACGAAGAGTATCTCGCGGCCAACGCCAGCCGGATTGTCCGCCTGATGGACGGCCATATCGAAAGCGATCGGGTTGTGTCCAGAGATTGAACGCGCTGAAATTGCGGAAACAAGTCAGGGTGCGGACTGTCGGCTATCCATCTCGAGAAAATCCAATCCTGGAGGAGGCACTATAATGTTAGCCGGCCTCACATGGCCCTGAACCACCTGACTCCCCGGCAATACCGGGCATCTGAGCCAAACTTAACCTCCAATCCCAACTTTATGACTGGTACATGAATGGGGGCAAGCTCACCCAAAAACATAATAGAGTTGATTCAGGCGTTGGCGGTTTGACTGCTCTACTATTCAATGAAATCTTTTTTCGGGAGGCAGGTCACTCTGAGGGGGAAGTATCTTTTTTCCTGCTCAGGCCCAGAAAATAATTGATACTCCTGATGAAAACGGATAATTTTTCGTAGAGATGATGGGAATCTCTCGATGCAAGCTTAAAAGGACGAAAGATTTCGCTCAAAATCAAAAAATTAAACCATCTTTGGCAGTTTTAATTTTGATATGGGGAATGTCGAATTAACTGCTTTCAGCCCTGTTCTCCCGGTGAGAACCGTTGTCCGGCCGTCCCCCAGCCGACCCGGAGCACCCCATGAGCAAGAGCAGGCCAGCAAGCCAATCAATTTATCTGCCGGACATTTTTACCATCGGATCGGTGTCGGAGCTGTCTCCCACGGAAAAGCTGTTCCGGCTGGAATTTCCCGCCGGCAAAAGTTTCATGCACAAGCCGGGCCAGTTTATCCAGCTTTCTCTGGCCGGCTACGGCGAAGCACCGATTTCTATCTCCAATTCGCCCACACGGGGCGGTTACCTTGAACTGGGTATCCGACAGGCAGGCACCCTGACCGGGGCCATGCATCGGCTGAAACCCGGCGACAATGTGGGAGTGCGCGGCCCGTTCGGCAGTTGTTTCGAAGTCGGCGGCCTGCGGAGCAACGACCTGCTGCTGATTGCCGGTGGCTGCGGGATGGCCCCCCTTCGCTCGCTGATCCAGTACTGCGAGGACCGCCGGAAGGAGTTTGGCCGGGTGACGATCCTCTACGGGGCCAAAACTCCGGCAGACCTGCTCTACAAGGACGAACTGAGCGCCTGGGAAAATTCGGACAGCCTGGATTGCCTGACCACGGTGGACAGCGACGGAGGTGATGCCAGCTACAGGGGCCACACGGGTTTTGTCCCGGCGTTGATCGAGCCGCTCGCTGTTGATCCTGACAATACCCGGGCCGTGATCGTCGGGCCGCCGCTGATGTACAGGCCGGTTATCGGGGAACTGCGAAAAAAAGGCCTGGAGGAAAGCCGGATTACGGTTTCCCTGGAGCGCCATATGAAATGCGGTATTGGTAAATGCGGCCATTGCGCGATCGAGCACCTCTACTGCTGCCTGGACGGGCCCGTATTCCCACTCCAGGATGTAAGCGAATTGTGGGGAGCGCTATGAGTAAGACCCTGACGACATGCCCCTACTGCGGGACCGGCTGCACTTTTTATCTGGTGGGCGACGGCTATGGGGAACTCATCGGGGTGGAACCCGCCACCGGCCATCCCTCGACCCGGGGCCAGCTTTGCGTCAAGGGCTGGAATGCTTTCAATTTCGTCAACCATCCCGACCGCCTGAAGACCCCCCTGATCAAAACCAATGGGAAATTCAGGGAGGCCGGCTGGGACGAGGCCCTGGGACTGGTCAGCGATAAATTACAGGAACTGGCGGCCAAATACGGCAGCGATTCGCTGATGTTCCAATCCTCGGCCAAGACGACCAATGAGGAAAATTACCTGTTGATGAAACTGGCCCGGGCTGTCTTCAAAACCAACAACATAGATCATTGCGCCCGTCTCTGCCATTCCTCAACGGTTGTGGGCCTCTCGGCGGCTTTCGGTTCCGGGGCCATGACCAATTCCATCGGCTGTTTCGAGGAGACCGAGCTGATATTCGTCACCGGCTCGAACACCACCGAGCAGCACCCGGTTATCGGCTCCAGGATCCTGCAGGCGGTCGGCAGGGGCACCAAACTGATCGTGGCCGACAGCCGGACTATCAGGCTGGCACGCTCGGCCCACCTGCACCTGAAACACAGGAACGGCACCGATGTGGCCCTGCTCAACGGGCTGATGCACGTTATCATCGCCGAGGGCCTAGAGGATAAGCAGTTCATCGACAGCCGTACGGAGAACTATGCCGAGCTGATCAAAACCCTAAAGAATTATACACCGCAGGCAGTTGCCGAAATTACCGGGCTCGAAGCTCAGCAGATAGTCGAAGCCGCGAGAATGTACGCCACCGCCGGCAAGGCCATGTTGGTCTATTCAATAGGAATCACCCAGCACACCCATGGAGTGGACAACGTAAAATCCTGTGCCAACCTGGCGATGCTTACCGGCAACCTGGGCTCACCCGGCACCGGGGTCAATCCGCTCAGGGGGCAGAACAACGTGCAGGGGGCCTGCGACATGGGCGCCCTGCCAAACGTCTATAGCGGCTACCAGAAAGTGGACGATGCGGCCATTCGCGGCCGGTTCGAGCGGGCCTGGGGCGTGCAGGGGCTGCCTTCAAGCCCCGGGCTGACCGAGACCCAGGCTATCGAAGCCGCCGCCGGGGGTACGCTCAAAGGCCTCTTCATCGTGGGAGAAAACCCGGTAATGTCCGGCCCGAACCAGGGCCACGTGAAAAAAGCTCTGGAAAAGCTGGAATTCATCGCTGTCCAGGACATATTCCCCACACCCACAACCGAATTTGCCGACGTTATCCTGCCGGCGGCCTGCTATGCAGAAAAAGACGGCACCTTCACATCCACTGAACGCAGGGTGCAGTTGGTCAACAAGGCGGCGCAACCAGTGGCCCACAGCCGGGCCGACTGGGAAATAATCTGTGAGCTGGCTCGCCGGTGCGGCTATGGGGGCATGGACTACGCCTCACCCTCGGAAGTGATGGACGAGATTTCAAGCCTGACGCCGATCTACGGCGGGATCAGTTACAAACGGATAGACCCGGTGGGCCTGCAGTGGCCCTGCCCGGATAAAGACCACCCGGGCACCGCGATCCTGCATACCGGCAAGTTCACCAGGGGGCTCGGGCGGTTCTCTCCGGTAGAATACAGGCCTCCGGCCGAAACCCCCGACCGGGATTACCCGTTTATTCTTTCGACCGGCGGCAGCTACTTCCACTGGCTCACCGGCACCATGACCCGCAGGACCCAGGTCCTGCAGCGCGAGGAACGGGACCCCTACGTCGAGATAAACCTCACCGACGCCGCACGGCTGGGAATCGGCGACCGCCAGCCGGTAGAGGTGGCCACGCGCCGCGGCAGCGTACGGGTGTTGGCCAGGGTAACCGATAAAATAATTCCCGGGGTGATATTCATGCCGATCCATTTCGAAGAGAGCCCGGCCAACGCGCTGACCAACAACGCTCTCGACCCGGAGTCGAAAATCCCCGAATACAAGGTCTGCGCGGCCCGAATCAGGGGGTCTGAATGAAGGCGGCCAGTTTGGGACAGTTGGAGGATTTTCTCGGTTCGGTGCGGCAGGAGTACGAGGTGGTTGTGCCGGTGGCTCTCAGCGACGGCACCGTTTCCATGGGCAGCCCGGATGAAGGCAAGCTCAGCCTGACCGGCAGGCGGACCGCAGCCAGGCCGGCCAGCGTCTTCTTTCCCCACTGCGACCGGGTGCTGATTATTTCCTCCAGCGATGAGATGAGCCTGCCCGCCGCACCGGCCAAGCCTTTGCTGGTCGTGGGCCTCAGGGCTCCGGACTTGGATTGCCTGGAGTTCACGGACAACTTTTTCAACTGCGGCTACAGGGATGATCTCTATTTCAGCCGGCGCCAGTCTGCGGTTGTGGTGGGGCTTTCCGGCAGGTGCACCGAAGACGGCGGGTTTTCCAGAATCTGCGGCGGGAAATGTGACCTGGAACTGGTTTGCGATGGCGAGGTGTTCTATTGCGTTGCCTACTCCGGGCGGGGCCGGAAACTGGAAGAGAAGATAGAAGGCAGCCTCCGGCAGGGCCTGCCCGTGGAATTGACCGAAGAATCAGAGTCGCTCTCGGTCGAAGGAGAGGAACTGCTCAGAAAAACCGCCGAGCTGCTGGCCGGCCGAAAGGTGCCGGACCACTACTGGGCCGAACTGGCGGAGCGCTGTATCGAGTGCACCGGCTGTAACCTTGTTTGCCCGACCTGCACGTGTTTCGAGGTCTACGACAGGGATTACAACGGGCAAACCGTGCGCAGCCGGCTCTGGGATTCCTGCCAACTGAGTGGTTATGCCCGCGAAGCCAGCGGATTCAACCCGATGGGAGCGCAGATGAGCAGGACCCGCCGACGGCTCCACCACAAGCTGGTGGACGATCCGCGAAGGTGGGGAGTGATCAGTTGTTTCCTCTGCGGAAGATGCGATGAAATCTGCCCCACGGGGATCGGCATCATGGCGGTCTCAAGAGAAATCGTCGACCGGTTCGGCTAATGCGCTCACCTGCCTGGGCGCACCCCATAACTCCTCCATACCGGATTCAATCCACCACAGATGCACTTACCGGTAGCGTTGACCATCAGGAGTACCGATGATCTATCAACCCGAAATGCTGATGATCGGCTCGGCCGGCAGAAACTCCGGCAAAACCCTGCTCGCCTGCAGGCTGATAGAAAAGTACACACCCGGCGGCAAGATAACCGGCCTCAAGGTCACCACGGTAAAACATACCGCGGAACAGTGCCCTCACGGCCAGTCCGGGTGCAGTCTGTGCGCGGAGTTCGAGGGCAATTTCAGCATAGTCGAGCAAGCAGCTGGCGCCGACACTGCCAAGGATACCGGCAGGATGCTCGCCGCGGGTGCTGACCGGGTATTCTGGCTGCGCACCCGGGTGGGATATCTGGCACAGTGCTATGAGGCGCTCAGAAAAATGATCGACCCGGAGGCGAGCATCATCTGTGAGTCCAGCAGCCTGCGGCAGGTGGTGGAGCCGGGAGTATTTTTGGCCACCATGCCAGCCGGGGAGCCGGGCAATATCAAACCTTCCCTGAAAAAAGCGCTCTGCCATGTGGACAGGTTGCTTTATCCGGGCAGCAACGGGCCTGATATCGATCTGGATGACATAACGCTGCTGGACCGGCAGTGGCATCTGCGCTTGCCGGCGGCAGGGATAATCCTGGCGGGTGGAAAAAGCCGGCGGATGGGCAAAGACAAAAGCCAGCTTCCGGTCCGGGGAAAACCGCTGATCGAACACGTTTACAATCAGCTCAAACCATTGTTCGGCCAGATATTGATAAGCTCCGGCCTGCCCGGGCAGCACTGTATTAACGGCGCCCTGACGGTGCCGGATAAATTCCCCGGGGCAGGGCCGGTGATGGGTATCATGAGTTGCCTCGAAGCCTCCGCCTGCCAGTTGAATTTCGTGGCGGCCTGCGATATTCCCGGCATCGACTATAGGTTGATCCGAATGATGTACAACCAGGCCGGGGACTACGATGCAGTTATCCCGCGATGGGGTGAGGCTGAATACGAACCATTATTCGGCTTTTACAGAAAATCGCTTTGTGGTCCATTCCGGTTGTTTATTGACTCGGGGGGAAGAAAAGTTCGCGAGGCCCTTGCTCCGCACCGGGTAAAATATATCAGGATCGAAAATGAACGCCGGCTGCGTAATCTTAACACGCCCAAAGATTATGCTGAGTTTATCAACGCGGTGCGGCTGGGCCCGGCGCACTGAATTTCAGGCAGTTTCCAATCAGGTACTTCTCCCGCTACTGCCCTGGAGTAAAGCCAACCAGCCGGCTCTCCAGAATGTTTCTGATATTTTGCGGTGTCGCACCACCGCGTGCATAGTGCATGAAATCGTAATAAATTACATCGAATCCCACGGAAGGTGTGAACTTAAGCATGGTGTCGCCTCCGTGACTAGAGCTTAAGGCATCACTATAAACATAGCGAATTATTTCTGAGAATTTAACGGATGCCAGGTAGTCATCCCTTTCGATGGATTCAGTCCAGGGCGGGACAATAAACATAAACAATTCGGCGTGTATGGAAACGCCGGGACTGACCTTCGTGGAGGCGAAAAAGGCTCTACCGCCCGGGGTATCGTACCAGAGGGTATCGCTCTCCAGGACAATCTCGTATTGGTTCGATTCAACCCGGTTCAGGCTGCTGTCGGCCCAGGTGGTATCGGTCAAAACCTGAATGGGGTCGGTGTACAGGGTGTGGAGGTATCGTCCCCGCTCTTCGGTCGTGGTGAACGTGACGGTCAGGCTCAGGCTTCCGCTGCCGGCTGCTATGCTGCTGGCGGTAACTTCGACCTCCATCCGCCCGCTGAATCTCAAAGTGCTGTCTACGGTTACCCGGGGCAAAGCGGTGGTGGAATCCACTTCGTAAATCTGGTCGTACGAAAAATCGTAATCCCATCTGGCTCCTGGCTTAAACCCGCCGCTGTCGAAAATGTCCAACCACTTGGCGACTGTCTCGAACTCGCCCTCCAATCTGCCGAAGCGGTCCTGGAGATCGACTTTGCCATCGACGAGTATCACGTCCATCGCATACTGCTGCAGCTTCTGGTAGTACAAAATCTTGTAATTCATCCCGCTCCTGAGCAGAAGTCTGTTGGCGGTCCGGTTGGTCTGGACCGAATCCAGAAGCCAGACGTCCCCGTCAATTTCCACGTTGTTCAAGGTTATCTCTAGTTCCAGGTTACCGTCGGCGACATGCCAGTTGCCGAACAGACGGGAGGAGATCGCCGAGGCCGGTATCCACGGGTTGGTCGAAGTGAGGGTACGCCAGCTCCCTGATACCGGACTGGTTTCCACGGCCTGGGCGTCAGAAGATGAACTGTCGGTATAGGCGACCTGCACCGAGGTATCCGTCAGATTATTGAAATAGGCCGCCCGGAATGCGCCGCCCAATTTATATATCAATCTAAAGAAGTTTTCGGCCCTGGCGATGGAATGGAAATCGGCCCTGATACCGTGCATTCGGACTGAATCCTCGGTTACTGAGACTTCCAAGTCGCCAGCAGTGTACCAGTCCCCAATCAGGGCAGCCGGCAGGGAAGTTTCCTCCCACTTCACGTTGCGCGGGTCGAACTTTTCATCCGATGTCGGGCCAGTGGATTCCGAAGGAAGGTCGTGGCAAGCCAGGAACATAATCGCGCTTAAGCAAATGGAACCGGATAAGCGGAGCAGACCTCGGCTTTGCATGGTGACCTCCTTAGATCGATTGTTGAAAACCTGAAGCGATTACACGAGCCGCCCGATCAGTTGCAGTTGAATTTAGCCTCGTTCTTGTAGGGATTGCGGCTTAACCAGCCGGCCCAGATTCCCACGTCGTATGCACCGTGGAAATACATGACTTTATAAAAGCCCTTGCCGATCTCGAAGAATGCATATTTTGAGACGGCAAAACCTTTCATCACGGTAATCGTTTCACCGAGACCGAGCGTATACGAATGACTGATGGCACCACTGCGCTCGAGCCCCGGGTTTTCACTCATCGTACCGGAAAACGCTATCTTGAAGGTTGCGTTGGGGCCGTTGGGGAAGCCGTCCCGGGGGAATTCGAAGGGATAGACAAAGGGCCGCAGATTGACCTCGCGGCCCTGCTGGAGCTTGTTCGAGGCGAACAGGACCTTGCCGCCTGCCGTCTGAAACCAGAGGGAATCGTTTTCGAGGGTGATTTCGTGGTCGGCCCTTGCCAACACGAAAGTGTTCGACCAGGCGGAATCAGTCACCAGTTCAGTTGTTCCCTCTTTGTGGAAATGCAGGTACTTCCCTTGTTCTTCATCGATCGAGAATGTAGATTGCACAGTCGCCTGGCCGGTATATTCTCCCCAGGCGGCGCTGAGCACCTGGATTTCAAGCCTGCCCTTGAGGCTGTTTTTTAAATAGGAGCTGTCCGGCGGGATCGAATCCCAGTTGGCCTGGATGTAAGATTCGTCCAGCTCGTATTCGTAGCTCCAGCGCATGCCCTCCTCCAGTGGCAGGCTTTCGGCGAAGTTCCACCACCTGGAGAGCTTTTTCCAGTCTCCCTGCAGCGCTTCCTCCTCCGCCAGAAAGTCTTTTTTACCAGCGGCAAGAAGAACTTCCATTGTATACCGGTCGAAATCCCGGTAGAACAAAGTCTGGTAATTCTGGCTGGAATTGAGCACCAGCCTGTCGATGATTTGATTCGTTGTTACCGAATCCACTTTCCAGACCAGGCCGTCGATTGAGACCTCTTCGGCCGATATGGCCAGTTCCAGTTCACCGTCGGCGACATGCCAGTTGCCGGCCAGTTCGCCGGGCATGATCCTGGCCGCCCAGTGGTTATAAGTGTTCAAAGTCAGCCAGAAGGAATTTACACTCAGAGCGGCTGCGCCCTGCAAGTCAGAGGCGGTACTATCGGTGTAGGCTGTCTGTATCTGGGTGCTGGTCAGGTTACGGAGGTAGAGTGCCCTGTAACTTGATTCTACATGGTAGATGATTCGGTAGATGGAGTCGGATTGCGACACCGTTGCGATCGAGAAGAGAAAAGTCCGCACCCACATCGTGTCTCCCGCAAAGGACAGTTCGGGTTTACCATCGGCATACCAGTCCCCAATCAGGGCAGCCGGCAGGGAAGTTTCCTCCCACTTCACGTTGCGCGGGTCGAACTTTTCATCCGGCGGCGAGCCAGTGGATTCCGAAGGAAGGTCGTGGCAAGCCAAAAAAATAATCGCGCTTAAGCAAATGGAAGCGGATAAGTGGAGCAGACTTCGGCTTTGCATGGCGACCTCTTTAGATCGATTGTTGAAAACCTAAAGCGATTACACGAGCCACCCAATCAGTCCGTCTCTCAGCTTGATCAACTCATTTATTTCTGCTTGCAGCCAGTCTGAAATGGCCTTATCTATCGCCAGAAGACCAGTGGTAGAGCCAACAAGGATGGTAAACCCGCAGGCTGAGGAAAAGCCGGGAAGCCGCCAGTTATAAACAGCCGGGATAACCGCCTGCCGCAATCGCTGGATAACGGCTTATATTAATCCATACTCTGAGTGTTTGAAAATGTTTCATCAATAAGCAGAACCGAATCCTCGCCTGACTGAGATTGGTTTTATCCCGGATTCCCCATCTGGAGACTGAAAGTGGTTTTCCCAAAACCGACCTAAGGTGTTAAATTACAAGGAAAACCACGTATTCAAGAGGCGCTGAATGGCTCAACGGCGAGGGTGAAGGTTTAAAAGTCGGTTTTAACACAGCAGTCTCAGGCTGGAATTTCATGATTTAAAAGTAACATTGGTGGATTGAACTCTGAGGGAGAATTGTCTCTTTTTTTCCGCTCAGACCCAGAAACTCATTGATACTTCAGGTGAGAACGATAAATTTAGCATGAAAGTCAATAAAGACACTCTTGGTTCGAGACGGAAAAAGCGAAACCTCGGCTCCAGAATCGAAAAAGCAGATTTAAATAACCACTATCAACTTTGATATGGCGAATGTCGGTTAAGAGGTTGGGTTGAAAAAATCTGCAATTGCCCTGCTGATGGTTTTTCTCATTCTGCCCGGCATCAATGGAATCTGTGCCGCGGAGCAAGGCGAGAATTCCGGCGTATTTTCCCGCGACAGCATTGTCTCGCTGATGTACCGGGCCAACGCCTACGCCATGGCTCACCCCTGGCAGCCGGACGACCACAACTGGATTCGGGCCACCTGGTACACCGGGGTGATGGCACTCCACCGTACTACCGGCGACCCGGCAATCCTGCGCCAGGCCATGGATTGGGCAGCCAAGCACGGCTGGCGCGAGGGCGATGAGTATGACGTGGCCAACCGGAAAACCTGCGGCCAAACCTATCTGGAACTCTATTTCCTGAAACGGGACCCGGAGATGATCGCCCACATCCGCGCCTTCGTGGACGGTCGCATGGCACTGAACGAGTCCCCGCGAAAACGCTGGTACTACTGCGATTGCCTGTATGTGGGACCGCCGGCTATCGCCATGCTGGGCCGGGCCACTGGTGAGCGGAAATACTACGACTATCTCCACCGGGTTTATTGGGACGTAGTGGACTACCTGTTCGATGACGAGGCAGGGCTTTTCTACCGCGACAGCAGTTTTTTCGATACCCGGACCGCGCTTGGCCACAAAGTGCTCTGGTCCAGGGGCAACGGCTGGGTGATTGCCGGTATCCCGCGGGTGCTGGAGTATCTTGAACCAGACGACCCGCAACGCAGCCGCTACGTTGTTCTTTTCCGGAGAATGGCCGCCTCGATTGCCGCGGTCCAGGGCGACGACGGACTCTGGCGGACCAACTTGGCCGACCCGGCCCAGTTCCCGGAGCCTGAATCCAGCGGAACGGCGTTTTTCTGCTATGCAATGGCCTGGGGCATCAACAACGGCATCCTGGAGCGCGAGACCTACCTGCCGGTTGTGCAAAGAGCCTGGCGGGGCCTGGCCGCCGCGGTGGATAGCCAGGGCAAACTCTGCCGGGTGCAGCCGGTGGGCGACCGGCCGGCCCGGGTGGAACGGGAAAGCACCCACGAATATGCGGTGGGTGCGTTTCTGCTGGCAGGCAGCGAGATGGTTAAGGTTTCTCAGGGCCGCTAAGCCGTGCCAGCGGCTAATATCCTGGATTAATGTTAAGCCTGCGAGAGACGTACCGGCACGCCTCAGACATCCTCGGCCAGGATCAGCCGGACCGACTGGCCGCCCCTGATAACGCACTTTTGCCGGGCTTCCTCACCGGCGGGAATGATCAGGACGTCACTTTTTTTTCTACCAATCGCAAAATTCGCGCACCGTATCGGCGAGATATTTCCCCGTGCGCCCGTAGTGACTGTGATAAAGTGATTCTATTCTGTCCCGAACAACCTCGTTAAAAGCATGGGATTCTGAACCACACATCGCATCTTCGAGAGGCACTGAATTGGACATCTCATATCCACCTTCAAACCCTGTAATCCATTAATTATCAACAATATATAATATACGGAAAAGCATACAGGGTTTGCGAGGTATACAATTCCGTTGAACTAAAATGATTTTGCAAGGGACAATTATCGCAAGTGCCCTTTAGGCAGTGAGTGTTGCAGGATTCCCGCTCTTAAAAAAATAGAAAAAAGCAATCTCTTCCGGAGAAGCGAAATCGTCTAAAACGGCTGGTATAAAAGAAATTATTGACAAAGCAGTATCAATATTTTAAAAACTAAATAAATGATACGGTACTTTTTTATTCAAGCCCAAAGGAAGAAAAACTACGGCTGAAACTTAAGAAGCCGGCTAAATTATCTCTCTCGTTTTTCCAATAGGGATTTTAAGATTACGCATAGAGCTTAGGATGGACCGGATGCGTAAGAGAATCGGTCATCTACTGGCGGCGATGATGTTTTTCTCGGTATCGTCGTACGCTGCGACCCCGGAGATAGTGATTCTGTTCGACCAGTCCGGATCAATGAGTCTCTATGATCCTAAAATGTTGTCCGGAATTTGGTTGTCCACTGCCGTTCTTACCTTCGAAGCCCCGATTAGGATATCCCTGAATGGATTCGACTATGAACTCCATCAATACTTGAGCGTTGTTATCCGTGGAGAGGCAGAGCGTTCCGCCCTGTCCGACACCCTCAACAAAATAGAAACTAACGGCCCGGCCACGGATCTCGAAGTCCCGTTCCGGTACGTTCTGGATAGGGGCGCGGATGATTCACTGAAGATGGTGCTTATCATCACCGACGGTAAACCTGAAGTCTGGGACAAGGAGCTGGGTTTCCTGAGCCTCCGCGTGCTTACTGATGATCGGTATGGAGACCTGAATGCGCAGTACCGTAACCTGAAAGCTTCGGGGCTGTCTGAACCGGAACTCTACAGTCGCTTGAGCGCCGAATACAGCGCCAGGAACCTGGCGTTGATTGAAAAGACAATTGCGCAACTGGGCGGTGAAAAAGGAAAGAAGTTGGTTATTTGGGACATTTCGGGGACATCTGAGTTCTTGAGCAGATGGGCCGGCCTTACCAATGCAGTCTACATGCCGCTTGATACGTTATCCACCTCGGAACCGCCGATAAAAGCTCTTCGGGAACTTTTAACAGCTACACAGCAAACCGCCAGCACCCTGCTCGAAAAGCCGCTGCCGGCAGACTACAGTGACCGAGCGAATGACGCGCTCGAGGATGTGGCCGAAGCTCCATCCACCGAACAGACCGCTGATCCGGGCGCCACAAGAACTCCGGCGCAGAGAGCCGAGATACAGAAGGAGAGGACACAGGCTGCTCCATTGCCTGATTCGAGCGGGAACTTTGCCATTGTGTTCATTGTGTTATTAATGTTCGCCCTGCTGGTTTTCATCCTCGGACTGATTCTTTACCGCAGACACAAGTCCCTTAGCCTGTCGAAAATTGAGCGCAACGGCTCAACCCCTGGTATGGTTTCAAGTGAATCCGAAGAAGGGTCGGTTCGCGAACCCACGCCCGATCTCCGGGAAAAAACCGGCGAAGAGTCCTGCGAAGGACCTGAACTCGACTTATCGAGTGAGCACCCGGTTACTGATATCAAGTTTGACAACGATGAGATTCTAAACTACATTGACCGGCGCATTGAATCGGCACTGGGGAACGTCGAGGAGTTTATCGGTGGAACCTTCAGAGACGTCTCCATTAACCTGGCGCCGGAAAAACGGCTGTCGTTGCGCGTGAAGACCCCTCCGGGATCGATAGTAGTCCACTGGACCGACCGGGAAGGGGTCGATAAATCTGCTAATGCCATTGATATCTCGATGCACGGTGTCCTGTTCGAAACAGACCTTTGCGAAACTAACTCGATCGACTACATTGAAGTGCCGAGAAGCGGTCTCCGCATCGATGTGGCCCTCTCGACTATAAAGCGAAGAACCGCCGGAAAATACGTTGTTCATCTGGTGGCATTCGAGCGAGAAATTGAAGACAGAAAAACGTGGGTCGAACTCCAAACGCGTATCGGAGGGGAGGATTAAATGGAGATATTGCTCGGAGTGGGCTTGATTGCGGTTCTGGTGTATATAATTCTCTATGTGATAGGAATGCTTCAAACACTCTTTAGGTCCCGAAAGATGGTCCTCGGTTACGAGCCCTCCGTTGTTCCGCGTGCTGAATCAGTGGTCTCCGCTCCGGATAGTGTCGCTTCTGAAACGGTGGAGCAAAATCTTGATTCCATTACTGAGCGCATGTTGAACCAAAAGCTAGCCGAGGTTGATGCAGATGTTGCAGCCCGTAAGGAAGAGGCTAAGGTGGAAGTCTCCGCATGGATCGAGCACGAAAAAGAACGCCTGCAAAAGCAGTTAGAGGACGAATACGGTGAAAAAACCGAACAGCTTCGGAATAAACTGACCAAGGAGGCCGAGAATATCAGGACGCGCATGGAATCTGACATATCCGGCCCGAAGGCGCGGGAAGATGAGCTCCGCGGTGTTATCGCTGATCTCGAAGAGGAAATCTTAAAACTTCGCAATACCAGGCTGGCCGAACTTGATTCCGAAACATCTGAAAAGCGCTTGGCTGCAACGGCAGAAATCGAGTCATGGTCCGCGGATGAAAAGGAGAGGCTGAGAACTCTATTCACAAAGGAGTATGAAGGCGAAGTGGCCAAACTCAGACAAGAGTTGGATGCCAGGATGAACACCGAACTAGACAAAATCAGAAAACTTTTCGCCGAAGTCTCCGCTGAAGAGAAAGAGCTGGCCAAGGAGGACATCAAACGCTTCATCACAAAAAAGCTCTCACCGAGCGACAAAGAGTAAACAGGACTTTTGCCCTTAATAAATGCCTTGAAGAGAACAAGCTGTACGTCGTCAGAACAAGTAGGACAACTTCAGCCCAATAGCTAAGAGAGAGAGTTTATCAGGATTCAAACGCTCTAAGCCGCCACCACCTGAATCCGCCTGATTAACTCCTCCGGCATCTCCCGCAGAAAAGTTTTAAACTAGTCTCGTCGATTCCGCCATTCCTTTTTTAGGTTTCCTCATTGACATAGGTTCCATTTCAGATGGCAGGTCCGTTAATCGCGGCCTGGATAATGGTGAACCAGGTGTCGCTTACACTCGGGCCGTTCCCGAGCCGAATTCAATGGTCAACTGGAAATGACGCCAGCCAGGCTGTTAGGTTGAGGACAGCTGCATCACCGATCCACGCTCAGTGAGCTGCCGGTTCCCGCAGGATTAAATTTCCGGCCGGGCTGGACTTCAGCTTGCCGCCCCGATTAGGGATCAGGCTGAAGCCCGCGGAAAGCGAGCCGCTGTTTTCGAGCCTGAAAGCCGTTTCGGGCTGCAAACCCGTTGCAACCACCAGCCCACGCTCTGGCAGGCCCGCAGGGACCCGCACCGTATCCGCCGAGGCGAACACCACACTACGCGGAGCTTTACCCTTGGGGCCGCTGCTAATCACGAAATAGGGTCCGTCCGGGACAACCAGAGTCGTGGATCCGCTACCGCGCAGGCAGGTGGTACGGTGCAGCCAGCCGATGTCCTCGTCGGCGGCGGGAACGTGCAGCATGGCCGCGATCTCGATCCGAGAGGGCATCCGGCCGATAATGGTCACCGACATAGCGCGGTTCAGAGGGGTTCCATCCGGGCGGTCCAGACTCTGGGTCTCGAAATAGTAACGGTATGAGGGAAACACCCGTCCGATCAGCCACGGGCTGCCGTCTGAGATACCGAGCGCCTTGATCGTGTCATCACGGTAGGTCCAGCGGGCGGAGTCGGGATCGGTGTGCAGCAACCACTCGTATCGCCTGAGGTAGTTGTCGCCGCCTCCGCGCAGACGGTCAACCAGTAACAGGGTGCGGGGCTTGAGATAGATAATGGTCCGGGTGAATCCGCCGAGCTTCACGTCCGGCGGGTAAGCGCCCTTTAAATCCATAGTGACCGTTGTCCAGTCACCTGCGGACTCGTAGGCTGTTACTCTTCCGGTGTATTGAGGATCGAACAACTGGCCGTGCCCGTTGACCATCACAGTGCTATGGAACCGACCGTCGCGACCTCCGAACGACGGGGGACGAAGCGGAAACCTGCCGTCAGCCCACAGATACACCGCCCCTGCATTCTGATGGGTGTGGGCCAGCCCCCCCGGTAAAGCACTCATCCCGTCTTTCCACGCCCTGGTTCCCTCACGGCCCAACAAGTGGCCGCCGCAGAAAGCCAGTACCGGACTGTCGTCGCTCCAACCGGCCCTGAGAACGGCGGTATCCCAGTTGGGGTATAGCTTGTCGCAGGGCAGGGTGTCGGGCGGCAGCGGTTTCACCGAGCTGTCAAACCACAGGAACTGCCAGGCCAGCCCATGCCGTTCCCGGTCGTAAACAGGGGCCCGTGTACCATAAGAGTAAGGGTTTTCCAGTGAATGAATCAGCGGGGCCGTGGAGTCCACGTGCGCCTCTCGAAATGCCAGCCATTGGGCGTGTTGATCGAGGTTGCGGGAGGCCAGCAGCATACTCAGGTGGGCGCTGACCGAACCCAGTACACCGTAGCGTCCCGAGGGGAAGCTGTCACCGATGTACATGTAACTGTCATCCGGCAGCCAGTGCTGGATGCGGGCAGCGGCGGTATTTTTCATCCAGGGTTCGTTGAAAAAGTCTTTCCCGCCGTTGCGTCTCAGTGCCTCGAAAAACATGAATGCCGGCGCCATCCCGTAGACCCAGTCCGCTACGCCCTCCGGCCAGTAACCTTCCTCTCCCAGTAATCCCATCGCCTGCTGGATTTCGCTTTGGGCCAACTGCAGGATATCCGCTGCGTTTTCATACTCATCCAGCAGGACGATCGCAGCCACGCCCATGAACGCCACCGGGATCCAGAAATCGTGGTGAGTGTATATTCCCGCCCACCAGGAGTCCTTCGCCCCCTGCTTCGTCTTTTCCAGCACAGAGATCAGTTTCCGCTTCAGCTGCTCCCTGAACTCTCTTTCCATCGAGTTGTAAAACAGGTCGTAACCGTGAGCCAGACCGGCGGCGAAAGTACCGTGGATAAACTCCCCTGGCCCACCGGTTTCCGTTGCAATCAGAGCAGAGAGCCAAAGCAATCCAGCATCAAGATAGCGCTTCTCACCTGTGAGATTATACAGCAAACCGAAATTTGTGATTGCCGAGAAACACGATTCGTGGTGGCGCTCCTCCAGGCCGATTTCTGCCGGCGGCTGCTCCGACAGGTGCCGGTCTGCCCAGTCCTGCAGACGTTGGAACTGGATCGCCTTGTCAGAACGTGCCTGCTGGCGAAGGTTCTCAACCTCGGAGAGAGAGAAATACAGACGGGGGTGGTCTGCGGTCCAGGCCACGTTGATCAGCGACAGTGAAAGGATAAAAACCAGTACACGGGTTTGAGCGCTGGCAATCATCATTGACCTCCTACCAGTAAGGAACCGAAACGAGACAGCCCTTCCCGACCGTCACCATGGCAGCGGAACCGTATATTCCATCCCTTCGAATTCGATCCTCAAAGCCCCGGTGTCCTGCTTGATGACTATACTCGGAACAACTGCCCGGCGGTCACGGCTGCCGGCAACATAGGCCGCAACGACGGTGTTTGATTTGATTGGTGCAGCGCTTTTCCAATAGGGGTACGCTCCATTGCCGTCGAACAGGTGGGCGTGGCTCCACCCGTCGCGTGGAGTGAGAAAATCGCTGGCCAGTATCCCTGGCGGGCCGTCCAGGATCTTGATCAACGAGTTGTAGCGCCCGGCGCTTATCGAGATAGCTTCCTTTGTGTGAGTGACCTGCGGTTGCTCTCCGTCGGGCACGCTGATTCCGTAGCCCCCCAGCCACAGAAAAAGCGGTCGGCCGCTGTTGTGCCAGAAAATGTGCAGCTCTCCGTCCTCCCCGATCAGAGTATGGGTGATCACCTGGCCGAAATCCTCAAGTTCGTTTTCCGGGGTGTCGAGGAAGAAATCGTAACGACTGACCGAGTGATGGGAGTCCACCGATACCGCCTCGGGGTTGGTGCGGAAAAACCACTGCTTGTTGTCGTGGGAAACACCGGTCCTGCCGGCGCCCAGGTCCGGCCCTCCCTCGCCCAGCGCGCACCAGCCGAGATAGCTGGAGTAGGAATGCTGGAAGTACTTGATTCCTCGCTGCCACTGGCCCCGGTGTCCCACCGGTTCACCCAGCACGTAAGCTTTCGCTTCACCGTCCACCGGACTGACTTTCAGCACCATCTCTGCGCCGGGCAATTCCAGTCTTCCCCCTGCGCCGTCGGCCGGCATCGGCTCTTCCTCTTCGGTCCAGAACGGGTGATCGGCAGGCACTGCCAGGCAGATCATTCCCTGCGCTGCCCAGTAGGGCGATCCACGGTCAATATAGCTTTCGGCCACCACGCTGTTCGGGCCATGGAATCCTGGTTCCAGCAGACCGTTTTCGCTCAGGCAGTCGTTGTCCCAGAAATATTTCAGGCAGCCTGAGGCTATCCGCCGCGCCTGGCCGGGCGGCAGTGTACTGGTGCCGTTGAGCACGGCCCAGCCCAGCGCGGAGATGCTGGCGAAGCGGTAGGAAAGCGAGCGTCCGAACGGGATCGGCCCGCCGTCACGCCCGTAGAGATACTTGAAACTCTCCAGGAACCGGGCGGTGGTGTGGGCCACCCGCTTGCCGAACCGCTCGTTCCAGTTTCCGTCGAAATAGCAGAGGGCATTGTTGTAAAGTTGGAAACCCCACAAGTTGTAGTAGTCGAATGTGAAGTTGCCCCCGTCGATAAACCACCCGTCACCGCGGTACCAGTTCAGCATCCTGTCGAATATCATGGTCAGGTATTCGCGGTTGGACGTTACGCCGTTGGCATCGAGCAACGGCACCGCGATCAGGTGGAAATACCAGTGATTGCAATCATAGGCCACGGTATGGGCCAGTACGCGAAGGAACTCCAGCAGGTTATTTTTCTGCCCGTCGGTCAGCGGGTCCCAGAAGAACTTGGGGCTAAGCAATACGGCCAGGGCGATATTGGTGCCGAAAGCGTCGTAAATTTCCCGTTCTCCCCAGTAAGCCGGGTCGTGGGGATCCGTCCCCCGGATAATTCCTGTCAGGTAGGGCTCTGTTATCGAGCCGTCATACCCGGGTACTCTGTCGTTTCCCGTGGCTGCCGAATAGCAGGCGACCAGCATCAGGCTTCGCTCGAACGTCTCTTTCTGGCCGCCGACGAAATGCCTCTCTCGCCGGAAATGGCCGGTTTCCCCCGCTGTCCCTGTCAGCGTGGGCATCCCGGTTTTTTCGTCGAAATACGGCAGTACCCCGGCTATCAGTTTCTCGCAAATTTCCAGCCAGTGCTCTCTGGTATAACCCGTATAGGGACTGAGCTCGAAATCATCTCCTGCTTGCAACTGTGCCTGCGGCCGGTTTCTGTCTCCTGCTTCCGCGCTCAGCAAGATTTGATCACAGTAGAAGCAGGATGCGATCAACAACGCCAGGCAAACCAATTTCGGTTCTTGCAGCGGACAGCGATCCAGTAGAGTCAGCATCGGGTCCCCCGGTTGTAATTCGTAACAATTTGAAGAATCACCTGCAAAAAGATATGGACTTGGAATGAGCCAGTCAAACGGCTTATTAGAACTCTCAGGGTGCTGCACTTTTAGAACGCCGTTTTATCTCCGCCTAATGCTGCACTTTTCAACCGCCGTTTACACAATATCACCATGTTGCAGGCACGGCTCACCAGGATCAAGCAGCAGATCGACTATAACGATAAAACCAAGTAGCCGGATATCTTCAGTTTGTTCTCAAGATTGGGCCGTATCCCGTTACGAGGTGCGGCCCCTTTTGTTGCAAATGCACCTATTGGAGAGAAACTCTTGCTTCGCACCGCTATTTTTATCCTGCTGACAGGTTCAGTAAACGCTCAGGAAAGGATAGCCCGTACGGACCTGGAGAAACTGAGCGCCAGGCATTTCAATGAGGCGATCGAGGCATTCGGCGCCGGTGATTACGAAAAGAGTATTCCGTTGCTGCTTTCGGGAAGCAAATCATATTCATATTAGCCTGATTATCTTGACAGCATATAATTATTGGTGCATTATGAACATATTAATATATCTGACTTCAAGCCTGTTTCAAATTTCCGGTATTTTATTTTTCCTACATGCTTTAAGCTATAATGCCCATTCGGATGGCCTGCCTTCCATGGCCAACTTTGAGTCCTGAACAGGATTCCTCTGATAATTGCTTGTTTGGGGGGAGGGAAGGAAGCTCCGGGCGGTTGCCTCTAACAACATTTTAATGTATTCACGTCCCACTCCGGAGGTCTGATCATGCGCGTTTTGGTCCTGTTCGGCCTGTTTATCCTTTGCCTGTTAACCCTTTCATCTCCGGTTTCCGGCGAATTCAAAACACCCCCCGGCAGCAGAAGAGTAGCCGCTTTTACACTTGATGGCGGCAGGGTCTTCTTTAGTTGGCGCTATAAAGAGTCCGATGGCGAGATGGCGAAATATGAGGTCAAGCGCTCGGATTACAAGACCGGACCATACACCATGGCTGGCATCTTCAGGCAGGGTGACGGCACCAATTTCATTGACAGTACCAGAATCACTGGAAAGACTTATTATTACTATGTCACGACACCCACAGGGACCAGCTGGAATATGGATATTAAAACCTCGAAAACCGGCGATACCTGCCTGGTGATTCCCATCCGGGACGGCTCCTCGTTCTCAAAGCTCGCCGTGGGGGACCTGAACGGGGACGGTCTTTTCGAGTTCATCATCTGCCGGACCGAGGGAAGCAGGGTCTCCAGCGGAAACAGCGGCGCTCCCCCGGAACGCGGAAATACTCGGGAGGCAGCCCGTCGGGAGAATTTTACGCTCGAATTGGAAGCGTACACCCTGGAGGGCGAAATGCTCTGGAGCAGCTGTCTGGACACTGGGCCCGGGGGCGGGGGACGGGATGCACTGATAGTGGTCTGGGACATTGATGGCGACGGAAGAGACGAGGTGATTGTCAAAGATGTGGAAGGCGTCGCCGGAAGCCACCGGCCCACTAATAGCCTCGAACGAATAGTTGTGCTCGACCCGGCAACCGGCAAACCGAGCTCACGCACGGCCTGGCCCGACATGCTCCCGGAGATCCTCAATAGCACTAGTGTTGACTGTCAGGCACAGGACGCTCTTTCACTATTCTGGGACGGAAGAGACCAGCGGGAGCTCGCCGCCAGTGGCAAAATAATCCGCCGAGACAGCCGCGAGGTGCTGGCAACCTACCAGGGTGAGCCGGTCGGCATCGCCGATGTGCTTGGCGACTGGCGCGAGGAGTTGATCACCATCGACGCTAACTCTATCCGGATTTACACCACCAATATCCCCACCCGCTTCCGGCGGCCGAGCCTGATGGAGGATATCCGGTACCGGCTCTGTGTTGCGCGCACAGCCATGGGATGCTGCATTGAGCACACAGAAAGCCATGACTAGTGGGGCCGTAATTGAAGCCCGCCCTTCAGCCGTTGGTATGTCTGCAACCAAACGAGTTTTAACCAGGGGAACATACGCCATGCCCACCACAAAAGTTCTTCCTTTCTTATTGGTGCTTCTGGCTGCCGGGCTATTCTGTTTACCCGCCCGCGGCGAGATTGTTTTCAGCGAGGATTTCGAGTCCGGCACGCTGGGAGACCGCTGGGAGAAGTATAAAGATGACCCTGCGCTAAGTGATTTCGAGACGCGCTCTATCAATGTAAATTCGGGAAAAAGGTCCTATCGGATCAGCGCGCCTGCCAGTACGGGAGAAGGAAGGATAATCAGGGGCATGCAATACAATGAGTCCGACAGTTGGATTCGGACCTGGTTCCTGCCCGGTTATGATGTAGTTTATATTCGATGGTATGCTAAGTTTGCCGAAGATATAAAAGAGGGAGGAATGCACTGGTGCCAGTTCTGGGGCAGCCGGCCGGATAATGCAAGATCCGTTCTGGGCGGGGCGGGCCGCAGACCCGATGGTACTGATCGATTTATCGCCAATGTAGAGCCGAGACCCGTTGACGGTGTGGATTCCCCCGGGCAGATCGTTTTTTATACTTACTGGCCTGACATGTTGCAATCCTCTGACGGCAGATACTGGGGAAACTACTTTTTCCCGGATCAACCTTTTTTCATCGAGCGGGGCCGGTGGTACTGTTTCGAGATGATGATAAAATGCAACGAGCCGGGCAAAAAGGACGGTGAGCAGGCGCTCTGGATCGATGGGAAGGAGATTTTGCGTGTGCGAGAAATGCGCTGGCGGGACATCGATGCACTCAGGTTGAATATGGTTATGTTCGGTAATTACAGGGGCAGGGCCGAACACGATCTTACCTACTGGATGGATGATCTGGTGATCAGCACGGAATACGTGGGGCCGATGGATAAATAAACCGCAGGCCGGTCTGGCCGGGTCAAGGAGAGGCTTTCATTTATTGTGAAAGGAACATTTGATGAAATCCGTGAAAATAATTCTTCAATTAACCGCTGCGGCGCTTATCACCCTGTTAATGCCCAATGCATACGGCGAGGTTGTTTTCAGCGAGGATTTTGAATCCGGCACGCTGGGAGACCGCTGGGAAAGGTATAAAGAGGACCCGGCGCGGGGCGACTTCGAGACCAGGCCGGAACACGTTCATTCTGGCCAAAAATCCTATCGCTTAACCGCTCTTGCCTTCGAGGGTGAAGAAGAGATACTCAAAGGCCACGCCTTCAAGCAGTCCGACGCCTGGCTGCGGACCTGGTTCCTGCCTGGCTATGAGACAGTCCATATCCGCTGGTATGCTAAGTTCGCCGATGATTTCGACCAGGGCAAGAACATGCACTGGTTCCAGGTCTGGGCCTGCCGGCAGGATGATCCCCGCTCCGTACTGGGGGGAGCGGGCCGGAAACCCGATGGCACGGACCGCTTTATCGCCAATGTAGAGCCTTACCGCGTGGAGGGAGTGTCTCCGCCGGGACAGATACGCTTTTATACCTACTGGCCGGACATGAAACAGTCGCCCAGCGGTTATTACTGGGGCAACCATTTTTACCCTGAAAAACCTTTCACAATCGAGCGGGACCGCTGGTACTGTTTCGAGATGATGGTGAAATGCAACGAGCCTGGGAAAAAAGACGGCGAGCAGGCGCTCTGGGTCGACGGGAAAGAGGTCATGCGCGTGGAGGGACTCCGCTGGCGGGACACCGAGAATCTCAAGCTGAACATGTTGATCGCCGGCCTTTATGTCCATTACTGCGAGCGTGACTGCACCTACTGGCTGGATGATCTGGTGATCAGCACGGAATACGTGGGACCGCTAAAAACCCAACTGCAATGACTTAAGTTAATGAGAAATAATGTATTCGCTACCAGTTCAGTTTTCATAGTTTAGTAAAGGACTAAACCATGAGGAATTTGCATATTTGCACTATTCTCGGCCTGTGTTTACTTGGCGCCGTTTCTCAGCTTCTGGCTCAGAACGATAATTTCACGGCCCTTCAATCTCATTTTGAGCGCGTGATAACCGCCCGTTTCGACACTCTTTTCAGCCGGGTGGGAAATATCGATCAATGGGAGGCGCGTAAAGTGCGGACCAGAGAGGCGCTTTACAGGATGCTATGGCACGACCGCCGCTGGCCCGACAGTCCGCCACTCGCCAGGATAACCCGGATGGTGGAGAGACCGGATTACACGCTCGAGTGCATTGTCCTGGAAACATCCCCCAACCTCTACGCTACTGCCAACCTTTACCTGCCGCGCAATGGCAGTAAGCCCTTTCCCGTCATACTCTATCAATGCGGCCACGCAAACAAAAGCCGGTACAAGCACCACGGCGCCTGGTTCGCCGCCAGGGGGATCGCTGTATTAATGATGGACAATATCGAAATGGGAGAAACCGAAATCACCCACCACGGGGTCTACTCCCACGCCTGGTTTCACTGGTACAGTCGGGGATTTTCACCATTGGCCGTTGAACTATTTAATGCACGCCGAGTGCTGGACTATTTGTGTACCAGAGAAGATCTTGACAGCAGCCGTATAGGGGCCACCGGGCGCTCCGGAGGTGGAATGACCACTTTCTACCTGTCGGCTATCGATGACAGGATCAAGGCTGCCGCGCCAGTGTCAGGAGCCGTTTCCACGGTAGGCTGGATCAGGAAGCAGCTCTCCTCGGCTCATTGCGACTGCCAGTACCAGATAAACAGTTACGGGCTGCTCTACTCCGAGATAGGGGCCTTGACCGCTCCCCGGCCTCAGCTCATTTGCAATGCCGATTCCGAACGGGGCTTTCCCACGGACGCACTATATGAGATGACCGGCAAGATGCAGGAAATCTACCGGCTGTATAACGCCGAGAACTCCTTGCGCACCGCGGTAGTTCCAGGCAGACACGCGGATACGGAAGTGATCCGGCTACCGGTTTATTCCTTCTTCCTGAAAGAGCTTCTGGGGATAGACACCTCTTTTACACATGAAGGCGCGATTGATACACTGCCATCTGATAAACTGGCCTGCTGGCGTGAAGGCTTTCCGCTCGAAGATCGGCTTTCCAGGATCGACGAGGAGCTGGTTCCGGCGTATTCATTTTCCCTTGAAGCGCCTTCCGGGCCAGCCAGGGAAAACAGGCTCAGGGAGTTGACCGAACATTTGCGCAGTGAGGTGTTCCGTTTTTTCCCGGCTGAAGAGGCTCCATTCGAACCTGACTGGGGCGAAGAGAAAATTGTTCAAGGCCGGATTGTCAGAAAAGTTAGTTTTAATTCCTTTGAGGACCTTCGTGTCCGGGGCGTTTATTCTATTCCCGAAGGTTCGAAACCGGAAACCCGGCTGCCCGCAGTACTGGTTATCGATCACCGCAGGGGGATTCCGGTTTGGGGAAATGAACAGCTTCTGGAGGGTAGCCGCTGGGGTGAGCGCGCGGTGCTGATTGTCGAAACCCTTGACCGGGGCAGCCGCGCCCTGGAAGAAAACCTGAGGAGTTTCAGGGACGATGACCCGTTGCACCACATGAAGCGCCAAGCCATGGTGGCCGGCACCACGATCGAATCCATGCAGCTCTACGAGGTCCTCCGCTCGGTGGAATTCCTGAAGAGCTTGCCGGAAGTCGACCCGGCCGGAATCACAGTTACCGGCAAGGGTGAAAGCGGAATTAACGGCCTGTACGCGGCGCTACTGGACAGAACAGTGGGAAAGGCTATTCTCTGTTCACCTCCGGCCTCACACCGTCAGGGACCCTGTTATCTGAATATACTGAGATTTACGGATATCCCCGAAGTGGTCCAGTTGATGGGCGACAGGGTTGGCATTTATGGAGAAATTCCTCTGGCTCTCCAGATATTATTGGCAAAGAACGGTCTGGAAAAGACAGTTATCGCCAAGTCACTGAAAGACTTTTTGCATTAGGGGTTTAAAAGAATGAAAGGCATCAATCGTTTTGCTGCGCGTGCTCCCAGACTAAGGATATAAGATTTAATGAATATTAATCAAGTCACTATCTTGAGGGGATCGCCAGATGGCAGAGCCGATGAATCGCCGCAATTTTATGAGCAAAGCTTTTAGAATATCTTCCGCCGCCGCCGGGTTGAGTCTGGAAGAGAAAATCCTGTTGGCCAATATGAATGAAAAGCCGTCTCCGAAAGGAGTTGGTCAGGAGCATGGAGGACTCAAAAGGGGCAAGATCGGCAAAGTGGAAATCAGCAGGCTTATTTGCGGAGGCAACCTTTTTGACGGTTTCGCGCACAGCCGCAAGCTGACATATGTATCTTCGCTGATGAAGCACTATTTCAATCCCGAAAAGATTATGGATACATTGGAAATATGTGAGAGTAACGGTGTCAACACTGCGATCATGCTCTGCTGGGACCATAGCATCGACGTGCTGAACAGGTATCGCAAGGAAAGAGGAGGGAAGATCCAGTGGATCGCCCAGAGTTTTGATCAGATTGGCCAGTTGGAATGTGTGAAAATGGCGGTGGACAATGGAGCGTCAGGCTTTTTTGTCCAGGGCGCCAACGGAGATACTTTTGTCAGGGAAGGCCGTATCGATTATATCGCTGAAATACTTTCCCTGGCAAAAGCTAACGGTTTAATCGCTGGCGTGGGGTCTCATACTCTCAACGTGCCAAAGACCCTGGAGAAGGAAGGACTGGAGTTCGATTTCTATTTCAAGACCATTAACAATGTGGATTACTGGTCGGAGTCTCCCGAAGAGGTCGCCGCTTTTATGAAAACAGCAGATAAGCCCTGGATAGCATTCAAAGTTCTGGGAGCTGGTTTAATCAAACCGAGGGAGGGTTTCGAGCTTGCTTACAGGATGGGGGCTGATTTTCTCAACGTGGGGATGTTCGACTTTCAGGTGAGCGAAGATGTTGAGGTGGCAAGCGAGATTTTAACCCGTGATCTCCAGCGGGAGCGTCCCTGGAAATCCTGACCTATGGAATGAGTGGGATGGTTTTCGTGGAAAATCAAGGTGTAAATTGAAGTTAATGCAACTGATTTCTGTATACACTTGTTACTAAATAAAATACTTCATTTATCCGTAAAGAGACCCTTGCACTGATAAACCCTGTCCAGGAGAAGAGATCGATGAAAGCCATACGCCTGGTCTGCCATTTTTCCGGTCTCATTCTGCCTCTGATATTTCTTGCCGGCTGTGGTCAGCAGCAGACCAGTGTCGATGCTGCAATATACAATTCCCTCAAAAGCTACATTGATTCGATAAAAGTTATCGACACCCACCAGCACCAAAAGCTAAGCTCGATCCTGCGTGGAGGGGAAGTCAATTTCTACACCATTTTGAGCACGACGGGCCTCGGGACGGACCTTGTCTCTGCTGGGTCACCCGGCCTGGACGCCGATATGATCGAAAGGGGAGACCTGGACAGCCTCTGGAAGACTTACGGCGTTTTTCTCGACCGCTGCCGGAACACCAGTGTTTATGGACATCTGGTGCAAAGTTTCCGAATTCTGTACGATATGGATGAACCTTATTTCACCAGGGATAATATCGAAAAACTATCAGCACAACTGGCCCATAACTACAATAATCCCGAAAGCTGGTACCGTGAAGCTTTAGAAAAAGCACCTATCGAGCTGATGCTAAACGACCAGTGGTGGGACCAGTTTAAGGTCCGCACTGATTTCGAGAGCCATGCACTGGTTATGCGAATTGACATGTACATGGTATCAATCGCCCATCGTGCCGAACTGGAGCGAGCTGACGCTGATACGATGAGTAATCCCTTCTACCAAGCCCGGCGAGAAGACTTTGAAATTCGCGACCTCGATGATTACCTGGCCTTTGCCGACCGCTGGTTTGCGAAGTTTGTGGAGCGTGGCGCTCTCTGCGCCAAGACCGCCAATGCCTACCACAGAAGCATCGACTACCGGAATGTATCAAAAGAAGAAGCCTATCGGCTGTTTGCCCGTCCTCCCGAGACTCTCACTCCCGGGCAAAGAAAACGGTTGGAAGACTATATGTTTTTCTGGTGCGTGGGCAAGTGTGCCGAATACGACCTACCGCTCCAGATACACACGGGATATCTTGCCGGCAACAGCCGCAGCCTGGAAAACGGCAGACCGATGAAGCTGCTCGATGTATTCCAGGCTTTTCCACAAGTGAAATTCAGCCTCTTTCACGGCGGCTTTCCCTGGTATCAGGAAATCGGCGCCTTAGCCAAGTCCTATCCGAACGTTTACGTGGACCTCTGCTGGTTACCTGTGATTTCGCGCGAAACAGCTGTCAGTGCCCTCCACCAATGGCTTGACTGCGTTCCGTACACCAAGTTCTTCTGGGGTGGAGACTGTTACACAGTGGAAGATGCTGTAGGTTCACTGGAATACGGGCGGGACGTGGTGGCGCAGGTACTTGCGGAAAGGGTTTCCGCCGGACGGATGAGCATGGAACTGGCCCGGGAAGTAGCCCGCGGCATATTCCGGAACAACGCGATCCGTTTCTTTAAACTGAAGGAAAAGTTCGGAAAAGATTTCAACTGATACTTGGTGGTGCTCCCAAAGGTGGTGAACGAGCGCTACGGCCTAGTAGAATTGTCTTGAAAGAACTACCATTGGGAAAACTCATCACAATGATGATTGTGAGGACCATAATGTACAGGATATTTATTTCCATCAGAACAGCCATTTATCCGCTTTTAATTACTTTGGCAATCGCACAAACAATCAATGCCGAAATTTCACCTTCAAATTTTTATGAGAGCGGGAAAAATAAATCAACACTGACAACAACTGATATCAGGGGATATCATATATTACGCGCTCACAGGGACGTAGATCCTGTTATGTCGGAGACGGGAAGCAATGCGGAAAAAATATTGGAACTCCTGAAAGAACAAAACAAACACCGCGTTACGGTGAGCATAATGAGTATTGGATTGAATCTGGCACATCAGGCGGCAATGCTTGCAGACCAGAACCAAGGGGAAGAATACAGTGAATTCGCCGTGTCTCTGGCTGATTACATCTGTAAACACTATTTCAATCCAGCCGGGACAATTATTGAGTACGACCGGAATACCTGGGTCCCACCTGACGATCTTTGGCGGACAATACCCTGGGGGGTGAATTTCCGCGGAAACGAGATGTTTGAGGTTTACAAGCTCATAAAAAACGATCTGTCCCCGGAACAACTGAAGTGGTGGCAGGAATCCCTGCAAAAGTTGGGAGGCTGGATTTATCAGAATCCCTTAGTTGGTTCTTTTGTTTTCAATTGTTCCCTGGATCTTTCAAGATTACTATGGCGCCTGGGGCAGGAATTCGGCAACAGCGCATGGATACAGTGGGCGCTATGGGCGGCGGAGGAACGAATCCGTCGCGATGTTGACGAAGAAGGTTGGATACAAGGAGAAAATGGAGGTTGCTCAGGGCATTACCAATTGTCAGGCGCATGGATTCTCGCGGAATTCGCCTTCGAATCTAAAATACCATTTCTGCAAAATACACTCAAACAGATATTTCCCTCGCTTGTGGGATTTTCCACCCCCACACTGAATTGGGCCGGAAACTTCGGCACCCGTTCAAGTGGATTGATTTCTATAATTCCCAATAGATATCCTGTTAAATTCCCCTTCTTTTCCACCATCATACTTGTTATGGGAGCACTGCAAGATCCTGTTGCCGGCTATTTTATTCAAAAATACGGCGAGCCATCCTGGGGTGATAATATCGAGCTTTGGGAAGCAGCCCTCAAAGCCTCTTCTGAAAAACCTGTTTATCCTCAAATTAAGAATTTTAAGGGGATTGAAAGCACTGTTCTGCGTGAAGGGCAGTATGTTGCCTACATGTGCAATTATTCCCGAAGCATCTGGGCCAGAGGGTTCATTAACCTTTGGCACGAGGGCCACGGCGACTGGCTCTTCTCTACCTTGAAATCACTTCCTTCAGAAATGGAAAGCACGAAAAAGAAACTCCGCCTCGGGGATACAAGCGACTGGGCGGCATTTCCGCATGTTCGTGTCCTGACAGATAATAACCGGTTCGATTCACAGCAGCAGATTATCGATCTGAAAACTCGCAGTGAAAACGGCCTGCAGATGAACTGGAAGGAGAATCTTACAGATCCTCAAGGCAATTATGGCGGTACAATGCAGTCGTTTTACAGCTTTAACGGCGATACGTTGAATATGAGCATTGAATTGAGTGACCTATCTGGCAGAAGCCAGATAGACTTTCATCTGTTCAAGCGAATCAATAGCTTTCTAGGTTTTTGGTTCAACGAGGAAGTGGAAGCAATAGAGAAAGGCGCGTTGCCACTATCAGGGGGGCAGTACGGCGGACGGTCTTTCAAATCAGATGAAATCGATCTGTTGGGCATCCAAATTGACAAGTCGATATTTGTTTTTGAATTTCTGGAACTGCCTGCCAATTCAAAAGTCACTTGTTTCTTTCCCAAAACATCTGAATTGCATACTGGCAATTTCGGCGGCACTCGAGTTCGTATTGAACCGCCACCTGAAATTAAACATTGTACTCTCAAGCTAATATTTAGAACGTTGTAATTTAATAGAACTGGCCTGATCCACTTTCACTGCCTTCCGGGCTGGAGGTTAGCATGATCTCTGGCGATAAAAAAAGTCGCTTTCGCTTGGATATTTATTCTCTTTTAACTTGCCTGCTACTTATGGGTCCGGTCGCTGCGGCGGAGGCCGGATCCAAAAAACCAGGCACAGGGGAAAATTCGTCTCCCATTTCTGAACATCTTTGCCAAATCGCTGAGATTGACCGTGGGCTTTTTTCTGTTCTGGGTGGGGAGAATCTGGCACTAGCCTTGGAACTGGCTGCCGGGGGCCGAATTTTTGTCCACCTGCTTGACCCGGAGAATTCAGTTGTCGAGCAGGCCAGGATAAAAGCCGATCAAAAAGGACTGTTCGGCCGCTCGATCAACATCGAGAAGTCGCAGCTTGATGAACTCCCTTACGCGGACAATACGATTGACCTTGTTCTCGCAGCCCATCTTTCAGAACAAGGCCTTTCCAAATTATCGCTTTCAGAAATATTGCGTGTGCTGCGTCCCCGTGGAAAGGCGCTGTTAGGAACTCTCGGGGAGCCTGGAACCCAAGGGGGCACACTGAGCGAGAATCAGATTCGGAGTTGGCTGAGTTCGTCAGGGGAAGCTGAGTGGACGACAGTGGAAGATAGGCTGGGTGTCTGGGCAGTGTTGACAAAAGCTCCCATGAAAGGGGCGGACGACTGGAGCCATTGGGAGCACGGCCCGGACAACAATCCGGTCTCCGGGGACACTGCGATTCAGGCGCCCTACATGACTCAGTTCATGAGCCTCCCCTTTTATATCGCAATGCCCGCGATCACTACTGTAGCTAAGGGCAGGATATTCACTGCCATGGGGCATATCGCTCACCACCGGCGCGAAGAACCGTGGCTCAATACGCTTGTCGCCCAGAATGGTTATAACGGCATGGAACTCTGGAGGCGGACGCTGCCTGACGGCTACCTGGTGCATCGCTCGGCTTTTGTGGCTACCGGCGACAACTTCTATATGATCAATCCCGATGGTGACGGCTGTTTGGTTCTTGACCCGGAGACCGGCAAAGAGAAGGATAGGGTTCGTATCCCGGAACTTACGGGAGAATGGAAGTGGATGGCTATCCAGAACGGAATACTCTATTCGCTTTTGGGCGAGGAACGGGACCCCTCTCAGACTACTATCGTGAGAAGCCCGGGAATAGCCTGGAGCTGGGATGATATTAGCTCAGGTTATTACGATGAGCGGATACCATGGGGCTTCGGCAATACCATCATGGCTTGGGACCTGAAAATGCGAAAGTTGCTCTGGACCCACCGTGAGGAAGCCAAGATCGATTCAAGGGCTCTTTCCATAGGAGATGACAAGATTTTTTTCTACTGTCCGGATTCCCATCTGGGCAGCCTGAATGCAATCACCGGTAAAGTAATCTGGACTAATGATAATCCTAAAACCAGGGAACTGATCGAGGAGCCGGGCAGAGGCCTGAAATCCACACCTGGATGGCGCACCAGTTGTTTTTGTCTTTATACTCCCCATGCGCTGTTCTATCAGGCTCAAACCAGATTGAACATAGTCGCCGTCTCCAACAGGGACGGCAGCCTGCTCTGGCACAGGAAAAAAATCACTAATAATTCTAACATGCTCTACACTGACGAAAAGTTGGTAGTGGGTATCGGCCCTCAGGGAAGCATCCAGGAGATTGATCCACTGACCGGGATAACCCTGGCGGATCTGGGATTCAGAAAGACTGGCTGTGCAAGGCTAACCGCCTGCCGGGATTCCTATTTCGCTCGAGGCGGGGGCGATGGAATAGTCCGCTATGACCGTCTTGCGGGGAAAGTGCTTTACAACGGCGCAGTCAGACCCGCCTGCAACGATGGAGTGATCCCGGCCAACGGCTTGCTCTACGTCGGGCCCTGGGCCTGCGACTGTAACCTTTCGCTGATCGGCAGAGTGGCAATGTGCCCCGCGGGAAACTTCGACTTCCCCCTTCGGGATGCCAAGCTTACCAGGCTTGAACTGCTAGCTGAAAATCCCTCGAAAATAACTCCGTTCGAAATAACGGAGAAAGACTGGCCGACATACAGGGCTAACAATGCCCGCACTGCCTGTTCCCGTGCAACAGTGCCTGCCGAAGTGACGCAGTCTTGGCGTTTCACTTCCAGAAAATCATTCAAGCCAACGGCTCCGACAGCTGCGGGAGGACTCGTTTTTATCGGTGGTGACGACTGCAAGGTACGCGCAATCGATGCAAAAACAGGCCGGTTGAAATGGGTGTTTCTGGCGGGCGGGCCGGTTATACAGCCGCCCACTTTGTGGCAGGGAAGAGCCTATTTCGGCTGTGGTGACGGTTATGTCCATGTGCTGGAGGCGGCTACGGGTGAGCCGCTCTGGCGCTTCAGGAGCGCACCGGTGGAGAGAAAGATTATGGTCTACGGCTCGCTCTGCTCGACCTGGCCGGTCAACAGCGGAGTGCTTGTTAATGAGGGTGTAGCCTATGCAGCGGCAGGTATCATTGACTACGACGGGACCTGCGTATATGCACTGGACGCGGTCACCGGTAAACTGAAGTGGCAGAACACAAGTTCAGGCCATCTGGATAAGGAACTCAGGAAGGGAGTTTCGGCCCAGGGTGTGCTGACTGTCTCCGGCGGCCGCTTGTGGATGCCCGGCGGCAACGTGGTTCCGCCTGCTTCATACGATGTGGCCACAGGTAAACATTATGGACAACTGGTTGCAGGCGGCAGGCCCAGATACTTTATCAACCGCGGCGAGGAGATAGGCGTGCTGAATGAGCGCTACCTGATCCAGGGCGGCAGGCTTCGATTCTCAGCCACGGAGAACGTGGTCAATCCGGGCAAATTTACGGTACTCGACCTGTCGGGAGACTGGCAGACCGGTGAAGGAATTAAGTTATGCAACGGGAAAATCCCTCCTGCCTGGGACGAAAGGCAGTTAGTAATGGCAGACGGATTATACTCCAAACCAGTCTGCTATTCGTTTGATTCCATAAAAAAGTTACTGGCTGGAGGCAATCCGGAAAACGATTGGTTATCCGGAAAAGAGGTATCAGGCTGGTCATTGGCATGGACTTTTCTACCCCGGTTTGGTGATTGGTCATCCGGCAAAGATATCTCAGTTTGGCTAAGAGATAGCGATACAGTATCCCTGGCCATGGCCAGCAATGCAGTGGCGGAAGTATATCGCACTCGTCTGGCACGCGGAGGAAACGACCGCTGGACGGTACGCGCACTGGATCGCATTTCCGGAGATGTTATTTGGGAACAGCCACTGAACTCTCCCGCCTTGCCGGGTGGTTTGCTCATCAGCAGAGAAGGCAGCGTAGTGGTCGTAATGCAGGACGGCACTGTTAACTGCTTCGCGGCTAAAGAGCGATTGTAATGATGGTCTGCTCACAGTAATCCGGGCTCGTTTCCGGGGGGCAGCCCAAGGCAGCGCCTGTCGCTGAGGGATATGATTAAACGGAAAACTCTGAGCACGAGGAAGGCTTTTAACCTTGGGAAAGGAGAAGAGAAAAATCAGTTGCAATTGCTGAGAAGTACACCTTAATTTTTTGACACCATCTGTCCAACTTGTTCTGACGACATACAACTCAGACCTCTAATCCAGCGAATTGCAAATCAGCACTTTACTTTAGTACAGGGAATTCAACCATGGGCCATTCCGAATTCACAGACCGGGTCAACCGCAGGACGTTCCTGAAATTATCAGGCGCCTCGAGTGCAGCGCTGGGCACGGCCGGACTCGGGATTGCAGGATACCAGGCCGGAAAGGATTTCGGTAGCTATACGGGTCTGGAGGTCGAAGAGGGCGCCGCCCAGAGTTTCGACCGGCGGAAATGGACTGTCGACCGGCCGACCTACGGAAAAACGGGTGCGGCATCCCGCCCGGATGCCAGAACCAACGTCATCTTCGACCGGCGCGGCCGCTTCCACCGCCAGTACAAAGAGGGAGTGAAGATCGATGACCTGGACCCACTCCTGCAGGAGTACTATTCCGAGAAACCGGGAGACTTCGAACTGGATGTGATCAACGAAAGGGACATCCTGCCGAGGTTGCGAGAAGACTCGGCCAGATACGACAAAAAATTCATCCTGGCGCGGGCCTGGTCGGGCGCCATGTCGGCGGTCGGCACCCCGCCGGTAAACGAACCTCCCAAAATATCGGACTTCCCTTTCGACCACCGCAGCGGGGAACCGGTCGAGACGCTGGAGATGAAAAGCCCCGACCGGACTTCTCGGCTGCTGAAAAAAATCGCCCACGAGCTAGGATCGACGCTGGTAGGTATCACCGAACTGAACCACGACTGGGTGTACCGCTATCCCCACCTCAACCGCGGCTTCGACCCCGATAAGCCGCTCGAGGTGCCAGCCCACTGGAAATACGCAGTAGTGGTTGGCTCGCCAATGTCCTGGGATGCGCTCTACGCAAGTCCCAACTACAGCTCCAGCGAGGATGCCTATGCGCGCTCGCGGATAATCGCCCATCGCCTGGCCGCTTTCATCAAACGCCTGGGCTACGCCGCTCGGCCCCATGTGCCGTCCAACAGCTACGACCTGATGGTGCCGCCGGTGTGTATCGATGCCGGCCTGGGCGAACAGGGCCGCCACTCGGTTCTGATCACTCCCGAACTGGGTAGCAATTTCCGGCCGTCGGTGGTCACTACCAATCTGCCGCTCGAGCCTGACATGCCGATCGATATCGGCGTCCAGGATTTCTGCCGCAACTGTAAAATCTGCGCGGAAAACTGCCCGAGCGGGGCGATCACGACCGGTGGTCCCGAGGAAGTTCGGGGTTACCGCCGCTACCAGATAAACCAGGCTAAATGCCACAATTTCTGGCATTCCAATCTGGGCAATTACGGCTGCCGGCTCTGCGTGGCCGTCTGCCCTTACACCAGGAAAGCCAACTGGTTACATCGCTCGGTGCTCAAAGTAGCGATGCACGATCCAACCGGTATTTCGCACCGGATTCTGACGGCCCTGCAGAAGCGCTTTTATCCGGGGCCCGATCCGCGGGAATACTACATACCCTCGCTGGGCGGATCAAATGCTTCGTTCCGCAAGCCGCCCTGGTGGATGCGCGCGGAAGACTTCATCAAACTCTGAGGACGGGGACCGGCCATGGAATTCTTCAATTCAGGTATATTCTGGCTGATCGAGGGTGTGCTGCTCTGCCTGGCGTTTATCGGTTTCAAGGCCTGGCTGGCCGACCGCGGCCACTCTCCCGGTCTCTGGCAGTGGGGCCTGGTCCTGGTCTGGACGGTGATGTTCGGCTTCACGGTATCCTTTGTTTTCACCAGCCTGGGCGAAAAAGAAACGGAAGCTGCCCTCAAAGGCGGCCTGCTTTTCGGCCTGATAACGGTTATCTGCGGTGCAGGTTTCTGGAGACTGCTCCACTCCTCCGGCGGGAAAGATGAGCGGCAGGAAGTTGAATAAACTGATATATCCCCTGGCCCTACTGGCCCTGATCGGCGCCCTGTTTGCCGCCGGAAACAGGCTCGGGCCAGACGTCGGTTCGCTGGTGCGCTCCCTGGTCCCCGACTCGGTCACGGTGGAAAAGTCCGGCCCCCTGTTCGACCTCTATACACACAGCGGCGGCCTCCGGCGCCCGGCCGGCTGGGCGGCAACGGCCACGGGAACCGGTTACGGCGGACCGCTGCTCGCTCTTTCGGTTTTCGACAGCGCAGGTGTACTAGCCGGCGGGCAGGTGATAAGCCATGGAGAAACTTATGTATTCTACCGGCTGGCCAAGACCGGTAACATTTTCGAGACACTGGCCGGCAGGCGCTACGATTCGCTGGCCCGGGGCGATTACCGGATCGAGGTGCTCAGCGGCGCATCTCGCACCACCAGGGCCGTGCTGGAGAGTATCGAACGGGCGGCCGCGGTAGTGGGCCGGGAAAAGTTCGGCTACAACCGGCCGGCAAGAAAGCTTCCGGCCGAGTTCGGCCCGACCGAGCTGACGGTAATAATTCTATTCATCGTGGGTGTATTGGCCGACGGGGGACGATTGCCGCGGGAAAAGCTTTTCCGCCGGGCGGCCCAGGCGGCCGGGCTGGTGGTAATCGGCTTCTGGGAAAATTCTCCAATTACGCTGGCCAAGCTTTCAGCACTGCTGCTCGGTTATTTCCCTCATCCTGCCGAAAGCCTGTTCTGGTACCTGCTGATTGGCGGTTTCGCCCTGACTATCCTGGCCACCGGCAAAAATATACACTGCCGTTACGTGTGCCCTTTCGGGGCGCTGCAGAGTTTTCTGGCCCTGACCGGCGGCGCGGGCCGGAGTCTTCCCGCTCGGGTTGAAAAGCCGGTGCTGGCCGCCAGGAATCTAATCGTTTTTCTTGCGTTGTTTTTCGCTCTTCTCCTCGGCAAGCCCGGACTGGCAAGCTATGAACCGTTCGGGATCGCCTTTTCGCTTAACGGCACCATTGCCCACTGGCTGCTGCTGGTGGTGATGGCAGTTTCGGCGCTGGTAATCCGGCGGCCCTGGTGCCGGTATTTCTGCCCCGTTCAGGTCTTTGCCGAAGCACTGAACTCGCTACGGGCGAATGTAAGGATACTATGGACGGCAACAAGGAAAACCGGGTAGGGGCCGGCAAAGCTCTGGCTATACTTTATGTATTCGCCGTGTTCGGGCTGATAGCGGCCGTACTGGCGCAGAACTGGTTCTGATGAGTGAATGTCGTCAGAACATATTGGACAGATGGTGTTAAAAATTAAGGTGTATATCTCCGCAATTGCAACTGATTTTTCTCTTCTCCTGGCCCGAGGATAAAAATCCTTTCTCGCTTACAGAGTTTCCCGTTTGATCATGGCCCTCTGAACTGCCTTCAAAAGCTGTACCACTAATAATGAGAGAACTCAAGCATCTTGAACTTGCTGCTAAAAATCGCCCCTCATTTAGAATCAGAGCAGTGCTGAGTCCTACCCAAAGATCAACCTTTAGGCATGGCGATCTAGCCAAGCCAGAGATCGCTTGGTACAGCGCGGATATGAGGTGGATAGTCGCAGGTTAAACGAAGAGGGTCAGGCTAAAGCCGCTGTGAATTCCGTCATTTACTGCGGATTCGTTTTCGGGGGCAGCCGAACGGGCTCCTGGCCCGAGAGTACATTCTCGATGTAGTCCTTCGGTACGGTCGTCCCGGGTACCGTAAACTCAAACCACTCCCGTACATCTCTTTCCAGATAACGCTGTTCCTGGTAAGCGTAAAGAGCATCCCACAGCCCCTTCCCGAAGGCCTCGTGGTCAATGCCGGCCGGGTCCTTGTGCTTGCGCCGGAAAACACCGAACACCTTTTCATCTTCCCCGTCTGGTTCCACCAGCTCGATCCCATACTCCTGGGGATTTCGACCGATCGGGCTGTGCTCGGTCGCTTCGAAGCGGTGCCAGTGGGCCGAGTGCAGGCAGCCGGCAGCAAAAAGCTGCCTGACCATTTCAAGGCTGTCAATCGTCTCCTGAACCGTCTCGCTGGGGAACCCGTACATCAGGTAGGCATGGACCAGCAGCCCATTGTCAACGAACCGCCTGGCAACCCGGGCCACCTGGGCCACCGAGACCCCCTTGTTCATCTTCCCGAGGAGCCGATCCGATGCGACCTCCAGCCCGGCGGTGACCCTAATGCACCCGGCCTCAGCCATCAGCCGCGCCAGCTCGGGTGTGAACGCCCGCTCGAAGCGGATGTTCACCCACCAGGAGATCGCGGTCCGCTTCTCAAGCAGGCGGCGGGAGAGGGAACGCAGCAAGGAAGGTGGAGCCGCTTCATCGACAAAATGAAAGCCATCGAGCCGAGTCTCGCTCGCGATATCTTCTATCTGCTCCACCAGCCTGTCGACTCGCTGCGGTTCGTAACGCTTGATGTAATCCAGGCTCGTGTCGCAGAAAGCACACTTTCCCCAGTAACAACCGTGTGCCAGAATCAGACTGTTCCAACGCCGTGACCATACTCTCCGCTCGGCCGGATTAGTCGAGAACAACAGGGCGAGGTAGCTGTCCAGAGGCAGGCCGGAGTAGACCGGAGTCGCGGATTCAGCAAAGGGAATGTCCTTCTCGTCAGGAGAGGACTGGTAGATGACTGTCTCTCCCTTACTGAGGTATGTCCTCAGCAGCCCGTCATCGCCTCTTTTCCCGGCCAGGAATTGCAGCAGGCAGGCCAGCGGGCGCGCTCCGTCATCCAGGGTGATGTAGTCCACATAGTCGAAAACGCGGTGGTCGGTAAGCTTCCTCAGGTAGGTGTTCACATAACCTCCTCCCATTACGACCTTTACCGCCGGGGCGAGGTTTCTGATTGCCCGTGCGATCAGCAGGGCGCCCGCTACACTGCCGGGGAACGGTACGCTCAGGCCGACCACATCAGGCCGGTATCGGTGGAGTCCCTCTACGGTCATCTCCCTTACCAGCTCATGGAGCAGGTTCCCCTCTTCCCCCTCCAGGACAGTCAGCAGGTCGTCGAAACGAGATGAACTCGCAGCCATCTTCGCGTAGGAGTTTATCTTGAATCCCGGGTTAACCAGGTCAACGACCTCGCTCAGATCGAGCAAATAGAGGCTGGCCATCACCCGCGCACGGTCGTGATCTTCCAGGTCGTCGAGATTCCTGGGGGCCCAGGATGCCGCTTTTGAGCCCAGGAAGAGCTGCCGGAGATACCTTCCTTCCGGCAGGAACCGACCGGAGAGGATCCGCTGCTCAAATTTCTCGTTTTTGCCCTGCAAAAACCCGACAACTTCATCAACAGTATCCCGATAGCTAGCATAATTTTTAACGAAGGGTCGCTTTCTCGCTCGATTTGCGGAGGCGCAACTTTTGACACTCGCGTGCAACCGCTCGAGTCCCTCCCTCGAAAACAGCCGGCACGCCAGCTCGAGAGACCAGTCAGCCTGGTCCACTTCGACGCCGATTGAACCGAGGTACCCCGCAAGATAGGCCGTTGCCGGGTAGGGCGAAGTCAGGTTAGTCATGGGTGGTGTGAGAAGGAGTATCCTCATAGTCCTGCTTCTGTATGGATTAAATTCCGCATTTTTGATCTATCACTTTTCTTATCATCAATCATGTGGAAATGCAAGTATTTGCCAATACAAAAGCCCCGCCAAAAAACTGGCGGGGCTTTACAATTTCAAGACCGACAGCACTCGATTTTATTCTATACACCAGTGCCTACACCACCAGGAGGCGGCGGAGGAGGTGCATCATTCGGCGGGTATAATACCAAGCTCAAATTATGTTTTTCTTTGAGACGGCAGGCCGCATAATACAATTGCCAGGCTGCTGTTTCATGCCCCTTTACATACTGAATCTCATATTGTGCGACCATCCTGAGCACTGCGTTGATCGGCCCCTGCTGGTCCTTGCCTGCAAATAGAGTAGTGCCGAACGCCATGGCGGATAAGACCATGATGGATATTGTGTCTGCGAAAAAACGCCAGGTCCTTCTCATGATTGGTTCTCCTCTAATGAAGTGTTCTCCACCCGGAACCCGGCCACAAACCTCTCAGGATAAAATTCAATATCCACCGCCCGGATCAGGGTCAGGAGGCGGATCAGGCACATAATCCGGCGTGTACAATGTCAAGTCCAAATTATGTTTTTCATTGAGACGGCAGGCCGCATAATACAATTGCCAGGCTGCTGTTTCATGCCCCTTTACATACTGAATCTCATATTGCTCGACCATCCTGAGCACTGCGTTGATCGGCCCCTGCTGGTCCTTGCCTGCATAGAGAGTACTGCCGAACGCCATGGCGGATAAGACCATGATGGATATCGTGTCTGCAACAAAACGCCAGCTCTTTCTCATGATGAGTTCTCCTCTAATGAAGTGTTCTCCACCCGGAATCCGGCCACAAACCTCCATGTCAAAATTCAATAACCACCGCCGGCGCCACCACCAGGAGGATCAGGATCAGGAGGAGGAGTCTCCTCATCCGGCGTGTACAATGTCAGTCCCAAATTATGTTTTTCATTGAGACGGCAGGCCGCGTAATACAATTGCCAGGCTGCTGTTTCATGCCCCTTTACATACTGAATCTCATATTGCTCGACCATCTTTTGAACTGCGTTGATCGGCCCCTGCTGGTCCTTGCCTGCATAGAGAGTACTGCCGAACGCCATGGCGGATAAGATCATGACGGATATTGTGTCTGTGAAAAACCGCCAGGTCCT
>VRUH01000007.1:0-103551 GCA_019456185.1 Candidatus Glassbacteria bacterium
GCCCTGTCAACCGCGTAGCCCTTGGCGATCCCGCCCACGTCGAGCGCACCCATGCCGGCGGGGACCACGGCCGAGGAGCTGTCGGGTGTCAATGCTATCCGTCCGGCCGACATCAGGCTGTCCGCCAGCACCGTCAATGCCGATGAGTCCGGGAGATCGCGCTGAACTTTTTCGTCGCCGAAACCCCAGATATCAATCAACGGCCCGAGCGCCGGATCGAAACTCCCGTCCGAGGAATTCCGCACGGCTATCGCCGCGGCCAGCACCCTGGCCGCATCGAAACTGAGCGCCACCGTACCGCCGCCGTCTGCTGCCCGGCGGTTGAGCCGGCTGATTTCGCTTTCCGGGTCATGGGGATCGAAAAGCGCGTGCAGGCGGCGCGCCTCGTCAATGACTGCGGATGCGGCGCGCTCGGCCAGTTCCCTGTCGGCGCCCCGGATCTTGATATTCAGCACCGTGCCCATCACGAAACTGTCGTGAACGTAGGATCCGGCCTGCCTGGCTGAACCCAGTCCACCCAACGACCTGATTCCCACGGCCGCGAGCACGACCGCCAGCACCAGGCCCAGACGCAGTGTCCATCTACCTGTCGCGTTCAACAATGAGGTCCACCAGGACTTTCAGACGGGAGGCGCGTTCGAGGTCGAGGTGCTCAACAAGATCGGCGGCCTCGCCGGCCAGCTCAACCGCCCGGCCCCATGCGTAGTCCAGGCCGCCGCACTCTATCACGATCTCCTGCAGCGCCGAAGCCTCGGAGTCGTCGAGCCTGCCGCCGGTGGTGAAAGCACGCTCGAACTCGGCGCGCTGATTGCCGTCAATGCGGGAGAGAGAATGGATCAGGGGCAGGGTTATTTTTCGTTCGCGCATGTCCAGCCCGGTAGGCTTGCCGCTCTTGAGAGAGAACCAGGGGTAATCCAGCAGGTCGTCGGTGATCTGGAAGATGCAGCCGAACAGCATGCCGAAACTCTCCAGTTCGTCGAGATATTTCCCGCCGGAGGTGATCGCGGCCACGGCGCAGGTGGCGGCGAACAGGCTGCCGGTCTTTTCGCGCACGAACTTGAAATAGTCCTCTTCGCAGGCGGCCAGGTTGCCCTCCAGGGTCATCTGACGCATCTCGCCGCTGGCCAGGGACCGGCAGGCGCCGGTCAGCTTTCTGACCACCTCCAGGCTGCCCAGCGAGGCGATCTCGCTGAAAGCGCGCGCCAGCAGGTAGTCGCCGATAATCACGCTGGTCTTGTGGTTCCACTTGGAGTTCAGCGTCTCCACACCGCGACGGTAGCTGGAACTGTCAATCGTGTCATCGTGCACCAGCGAAGCCGTGTGGATCAGCTCCACCGAGGCTCCCAGGGAAACCAGTACATCCGGCTCCACCCGCTCGCGGTCGGCGGCCATCAGCAGCAGCGTGGGACGGATCATCTTTCCGCTCTTGCTGAACAGGTGGCCCATCACCTCGTTGATCGGTTCAAAATCGCTCTCGAGCAACTGTTCGATTCTCGCGCCGATCAGTCCGAGGTCCTCGCCGTGGACTAACTGGATCTGGGCCAGCGCCTCGACCCATTTTCTGCTGACACTGGTTTCGGGATTCAATCAGTCTCCCGGTTTACGGCCCCGAGTTTCAGTCATGCAAGATGGAAAAGGACAACGTTTGAAGCTAACAAATAGGCGTTTATAAGTCAACAATACTCCGCCATTTGCGGCAACTCCCTTGACTTAAGACCTGCCTGCCGCTAGATTAGGTTTTTCGCCGGCGGCGGCGAAACCTGTTTAAATCCATCGACCAGATTCGAACTTCCGAAACCAACCGGCCGGCTGCCCTTAATGTTCAAACTCGCCCTCTCCAATCTCAGTCAGCGCAAGATGCGCAGCGCGATCAGTATCCTGGCCCTCTCGGTGGGCATCTGCCTGTTCATGGTGCTCTGGGGTCTGGTCAACGGGGTGCTCAACGAGTTTACCGAGCGGATCAGGGGTATCGGCGCGGACATAACCGTGGTGCGCAGCGGGAGCAACCCCCTGCTGTTCGGCTCGGGCGTGCTGCCCTACGAGATGGCCGACGAACTGCGCCGGATCGAGGGCGTGCAGACAGTCAGCCCGGTGATGATCTGGAAAACCCAGATCGGCGGCGCGCCCTACAATGTGTTCGGAATCGAACCGGACAATTTCCAGGACCTCGGCGGCGAGTTGATCTTTACCGACGGGCGGCCGCTGCAGGCTCAGGACGAGATGTTCATCGACAGCCGGATTGCGGCCCAGGAGAGCCTGGGCGTGGGCGACTCGCTGACTCTCGGACAGCCGTTCCGGATCGTGGGAATCGTGCGGCCCGGCGTGGGTACGCGGGTGTTCATGCACTACGGAAAAATGGCCGAGCTGACCAGCCAGCCGGGGCGGGTGAGTCTGTTTTTCGTACGGGCGGAGTCGCCGGAGGCGGTCGATGAGGTCTCGAGAAAAATCCTCGCCGCTTTCGAGGGAGTCGAGACCCAGTTCATGAGCAATATCGCCGCCTCGATGGGTAAGTATCTCAACTCGCTCAACCAGTTTATCGGGGCGATTAACTACACCACGCTGATCATCAGCGCACTGGTAATTCTGCTGTCGATGTACACCACGGTGGTCGAGCGCACCCGCGAGATCGGGATCCTCAAAAGCCTGGGAGCCTCGCGCGCCTATATCCTGATCGCGATCATGACCGAGGCCTTCGTGCTCAGCCTGCTGGGAGCGATACTGGGCATCACGCTGGCCCTGGGCAGCAGCGCGGTGATCGAGTGGAAATTTCAGTTGCTGACAGTGGAGCTTACTGCCGGCCTGGCCCTTCGCAGCATGGCCCTGGGGCTGATAGTCGGCTGTATCGGCGCGCTCTACCCCGCGCTGTGGGCCGCGCGCCAGGACCCGCTGGAGGCCCTGGTTTACGATTGAGCTAATAGAATATTTTTCTTGCGTAGTCTTCCCCCACCGCATTAATACTATTCTTGCATGGCTTAAGAATTTTCTTTCTTATCCGTAGGTTATTGCGAGATAAGCGTTATGGCTCTTGAAATATTACCGACACTATGGAGCTTCCTTAAGGGACTGCTAAATCTTTTTAAGGATAGACAAAGCCGTAAAGAAAAATATGATTTAGAGTTACTTCAGAAGAGATTTGAAGTATATCAAGAAGCATATTCTTATGCAGATAAACTCAAATCTAAAATCCGCGCAGATGAAGAAAAAGATCAAATCGTTACAGAAGCAAAAGAATGGTTTACTAAAAATTGCCTTTATTTAGAACCCGGCTTGAGAAAGGATTTTCAAGGTTTTATACATGAGGTATGGATTTACAGAGAGCGAGTCATTCATTGGAAAAGAATTGGCCGAAGCGAAGGTTTTGAGACAGAAGAAGCAAAAAAACTAAGAAAAGAGATTGAGGATAAATACGAAGAAATTTGCAGTATGCAAATGAAAATCCAAGAGGATATAGATCAATATTATCAAAACATATAGTGTTGTGTCACAGAAGCAGGTTCATCTTTATCGTAGGGGCGGTCCCATGTGTCCGCCCGCCTTTTCTAAATTTAAAGCTATTTGACTTTCTTTTTCACTACCCACCGCAACGGATTATTCTCGATATACTCCCGCACTTCAGAGATGTTGCTCAACTTCCGAATAACGTGGTCGTAGTAGGATCGCTGCCAAAGATGTTTGTTAAAATGGTCCCACTTTCCTAGCTTGATCCCTCTGATAAATTCATTGGTCGACATTGTTTTGAACCACTTAACAATATCCGGCAGCGTAGCATCTATCGATGTAAATTGGTTCTTTGCCAACTTCTCTTCCGGGCGGACACACGGGTCCGCCCCTACACGCTTTGGTTGATTATTTGACTCCAGTATCTTGATAATGCCATGCAGGTGATTTGGCATTAAGATGTATGTGTCCAGTTGAATAGTCGGGAATTTATCCGGTATTTTCAGCCACCATCGCTTAACCATTTCTCCGGCTTCATTAAGCAGTATTTTCCCGCCTGCTATCTCACCAAAAAAATTGCAGCTTTGATGCGTACATAAAGTGACAAAATATGCGCCGGGAGAGGCATAATTATACTCGGGCAGACGAATAGATTTCCGTCTCTTTTCAAATGAATCCGATTCGGACATCATATCTTTCCCAAGTAGATATTTATCCGAAGACACCTGTAGGGGCGGACCCACGTGTCCGCCCAGGGTTTGGATTGTAAATCCCTTTGGATATTAGGCGTTACCACGATTATTTCAATAACCTATCAGCGAGAGCACCAGCCGCTCGATCATGCTCAGCACGAAAAAGGCCACTATCGGGCTGAAATCCATCCCGCCCAGGGGCGGGATCAGCGCGCGGAACGGCTGGAGGAACGGTTCGGTAACCCGCACCAGCAGCCGCACCCAGGGCTGGCGGTGATCGACATGGAACCAGGAAATGATAATCCTGGCCAGCAGCAGGTAGCCGTAGAAGGTGAGCAGCTTGTCCAGCAGGTTGTAAAGCATCATCATGCCCCGTTTTTTAAGGAATACATTGACAGTTCAAGTTTTATCGCATTCTGCCGATAAAGATATACGCGGGAGAAAAAAATTTCAATCTCCCGCACGTTACGGGCACGGATGCCCGGTTATGGTAATCATCACGGAGGATGAGATGCCGCTGTTGAAGTACTTCCGCTCGCTGCGCGGTAAATCCCGCCGCCGCACTTCTCCCGGCAAATCAGCTACAGGCGTTATGACCGACTGCGCCGATCCCGGAGATGCGCGTGACGACCTCCTGGCGGCCCAGAGCTTCTATGCCGAGCAGGAGACCACCCGTTCCCTGGGCAGAAAAAAAGAGCGCCGGGGCCTCAAAAAGCATATCTCGGGCATCTTCACGATCTGACCCTGTCCGCCGCTCACTTTCCCCGTCGCAGCCTGGGGTCGAGCACGTCGCGAAGGCCGTCGCCGAGCATGTTGAACCCCAACACGGTCAGCAGGATCGCCATGCCCGGGAAGATGCAGACCCACGGCCTGGTGGTCAGGAAGAACTGGCCCTCGGTGATCATCGCACCCCAGCTCGGCAGGGGGGGCTGTGCTCCCAGCCCGAGAAAGGAGAGCCAGGCCTCGGTGAGGATATTCGAGGCCACGCCCAGGGTGAGAGCCACCAGCAGCGTGCCCAGGGTGTTGGGCAGCACGTGACGCAGCACCACGCCCAGCGGTCCCACTCCCACGCTGCGCGCCGCGGTCACGTAGTCCCGCTCCTTGACCGCCATCACCTCGGCGCGCACCAGCCGGGCGATATTGGCCCAGCCCACCAGACCCAGCACGATAAAGATCTTGCCGATTGTCGGGTCCTCGAACACCGCCATCACGGCCAGCGCAAGCAGCGCGGTGGGAAACGCCAGCACGATATCGGTGATCCGCATCAGCACCTCGTCCAGCCAGCCGCCGGCGAACCCCGCCACCGCCCCGACAGTTGTGCCCACCAGCCCGGAAATCAGCACGGCCAGCACGCCGATTGCAAGAGATATCCGTCCGCCATGCAGGACCCTCGATAAAAGATCGCGGCCAAGGGAATCGGTGCCGAACGGGTGGGCCGCCGAGGGCGGAGTCATCACTGCGTCCATGTCCACGCTGTAGGGGTCGTATGGCGAGAACAGGTCGGCTCCCAGCGCGCCTAAGATCAACGTGATTATCAGCGCCAGGCCGATGCGGAAAGTCCAGCTGCGCACAGTAAGCCGGCCCATCATCCACCCCCCGCGCCGCGGTAGCCCGGCAGGCGCACCCTGGGATCGATCCAGGCGTAGAGCAGGTCGATTACCAGATTGGCCGCCACGAACACGAACGCCAGAAAAATCACCCCGCCCTCGACCACCGGCAGGTCGCGCACCAGGATCGCGTCATAAATCGCCCGCCCGATCCCCGGCCAGGCGAATACTGTCTCGATGGCCACCGCCCCGCCCAGTAGTCCCGCCAGATTCGTCCCGATCACGGTCACCAGCGGAATCGCCGCATTGCGCAAGGCATGGCGCAGCACCACCCGGTGGCCGGGCAGACCCCGGCTGCGGGCGGCCAGGATATAGTCGGTGCCCATTACTTCGAGAAAGCTGCTGCGGGTGATCCGGGCGAAATAGCCGGTGCTGATCGCACTCAGGCTGAGTGCGGGCAGGATCAGGTGGCGGACGCCGCCATCGCCGTAGCCGCTAACGGGCAGCCAGCCGAGCCAGACACTGAACACGACGATCAACATCAGGCCCAGCCAGAACACGGGCGTACTTATTCCCAGCAGAGTGAGCACCATCACGCCCCAGTCCAGCGAGCGTCCGTGGTAAAGCGCGGCCAGCACTCCGGCGGTAACGCCGAAGAGCAGGGCGATCAGGATCGTGGCCAGGGCGAGCTTGAGCGTGGCGGGAAAGCGCTCGAAAATGACCTCGCTCACGGGGCGGCGCTGACGGTAGCTGTAGCCCAGGTCGCCGGTGGCGACCCCGGCCAGAAACATCCCGTAGCGTACGTACAGCGGCTCGTTCAAGCCCATCCGCTCGCGGATCGTCTCGATAGTCTGCTCATCAACGTTCTGGCCGGCCATCAGCCGCGCCGGGTCGCCCGGCACCAGATACATCAGCGCGAACACCAGCGTGGCGATCCCCCACAGCACGGGAATCAGCGACAGCAGACGTCTGAGGACAAAGGCGAGCATAGCTACTCCGAAACCTGCTTAAGATACAGCCGCTCCAGCGGCACGGCCCAGATTCCCAGCGACGGAAACACGGCCCCACCCCACTCCGGGCGCAGCAGGGCCACCTGCCCCGGGTGATAGAGAAAAATCCAGGGAGCTTCCTCGCCGATTATGCTCTCCACCCGGCGGTAAAGCTCAGCGCGACAGTCCAGATCCACCACTCGAGCTGCCTGCTCAAGAAGACTGTCTACTTCCGGGTCGGCGAACCGGGAGTAGTTGCCGGCATCGCCCCAGTTTGACGAGTGGAACAGGGTGTGGAGGAAATTGTGCGCATCGGGAAAATCCCCGACCCAGCTTCCGCGGAAAATCCCGGCCTCCCCCGCGCGAACAGCGGCCAGGAACGCGGCCCATTCCAGGCTCTTGAGCCGGATATCCACGCCGAGCTCGCCCAGGCAGGCCTGGATGAACACGGCCACCCGCCGGTCCACCGGATCGTTGTTGTAGAGCAGGGTCAGCTCCGGCAGGCCCTCCCCGCCCGGATAACCGGATTCGGCCAGCAGGCTGCGGGCGCGCTCGGGGTCGTAGGGGTAGCCGTCCAGGCCGGGATTGTGCCCCGGCAGTCCCGGCGGGACAGCTCCGGCGGAGACCACGTCGACTCCCTCGCCAAGCACTTCCACGATAGCTTTCTTGTTGATCGCGAAATTGAACGCCTGGCGCAGGGTACGGTTACCCCTGAACGGCTCGCGGGTGAGGTTGAAGCCCAAGTAGCGCACCGAGAGTCCGGGCCAGACATGGAGCTGTTCCGGCGTGCGCTTACGCACCAGCCCGACATGGCCGGGCGGGAGCTGGTCGAGCAGGTCCAGCTCGCCGGCGCGGTATTTCTCGTAGGCCACGCTGATATTGGGCGCCACCTCGAACTCCACCCGCTCCACGGCCCGGCCGGCCGCAGGAGGCGAAGCATGTCCGGCGCGCTCCAGCACGATCCGGCTGTCGTGCTGCCAGCTGACGAAACGGAACGGCCCGGAACCGACCGGCTCCTGGCCAAAGTTGTCCGCGCCCAGCCGCTCCACTTCCTCGCGCGGAACGATACTGGCCGCGGTCATGGTCAATTGCACCAGAAACGGCGCATAGGGTTCTGCCAGACGGATCACCACCGCGCTGTCGCCCTCGGCGCTCAGCCCCTCAACGCTGTCCGCGCGTCCCTCGCGGAAATCAGCAGCCCCGGCAACCGGGGTCAGAATCCAGGGCCGCGGGCTGGCGTTGGCCGGGTCAAGCAGGCGGTGGAACGAATAGACCACATCAGCGGCCGCCACCCTGCGTCCGTTGTGAAAGCGGGCGCCGGGACGGAGCACGAACCGGAACGAGAGGCCGTCGGCTGAAACCTCCCAGCGCTCCGCCAGCGCGCCGGTCAGTCCGGCGGTGGACGGGTCCAGGCGCAGCAGGGGATCGAACAGGTTGTTGACCACACTCTGGCTCACCAAGTCCGCGCTGTGGATCGGGTCCAGGCTGGGCGGGTCGCCGGGAATCCGGAAGCGGAAAGTGAGCGTACCCTCGCCGTGCTGCCCGCGCCGATCACCGCCGGAGCATGCCGCCAGCAGCGCTAAGGACAGTATCAACCAGCAGGCAACTGTGAAAACCGAATAATGCCCACGGGCCCTGATTACCCGCGTATCCAGATAATTGGTCATGCCGGGAATATAGTCCGCCGGTCCCGGCCGTGTCCAGAGGGGAAGGTTTCAAAAGAACCAGGAGGCACAACCGGCAGCATCACTTACTTATCAGCTCCCGGCAGTTTCCAGCGCTCCGGATCGTCCTTGACAAAATAGCCGGAGCGCACGATCCGGCCGCTTTCGGCCAGGACGTAGTCGGTGGTGTCGTGGCGGACGAAATGCGGATTGCCAAGCAGGTTGACCCCCACCACGGAGCTGTCGGAGGGACCGGTATAGACCAGCAGGTAACGGCTGTCGTTGCGCGGGTTGGGGACAGTGAATACCAGCCGCCAGTCCTGTCCGAAAGCAGTCAGATCGCCGATCCGGGCGGTGTCGGCGCTGAACTCGAACGGGAATGTCCCGGCCAGCCGGCGGGTCACCCGGTTACTCTCCACCGGGCCGTAAAGCAGCAGCGAGTAGTCGCGGATAAGGCCTGAATCGACCTCGCGGTCGGGGTAGACCAGAATGTCCCGGTCCAGACTCCTGCCCAGCAGGTCGGCGACCTTGTGGGCGTAATCACGCAGGGCGGCGGTGCTTTCGCCATCGGTGCCGTAGACGATCAGCAGGCCCGAGGGATCGCGGAGAAAGACATCATCGATCGGCCCCGTCAGCGGCCTGTCGCCGCGGTTGGTAAACTTGAGGACCAGCACACAGGCCAGGATCGCGATCAGGCCGAACTTGACCGACCTGTTGCCGCCAAATATGCCGCGCGATACGGGGAACACGGGCTTCCCGCCCCTGCGTCCGATACGATCAGGCTGTCCCGGGGAACGATAGCTCACAGGGCGCTCAGACCAATCCCTGCGACGAGAGGTTGCGGGCCAACTCCTGCAGGTAGGAATTGACCTGCTCGGGGTCGTCCAGACCCAGAATTCCGATCACCGCGCGGCCTGACTGGACAGCCACCACCTTGCCGTAGTACGAATCCTGCGCGGTAAACAGCGGGGACTCCATCCCCTCCGGCTCCTCGACATTCCGGCCGTATTTCTCCATGAATTCCTTGTAGACCCGGTAGCTGCGGGCAGCTTGTTCGAGGTTGTCGTGGAGGATGAAAAACAGCTTGAACTCGCTGCCGCCGGACTCGTAATCAGCGATAAAACCGTTCTTCAATTCGCTGTGCCCCAGGACGTCCTGGGCCAGATAGCGCTGAGTACCAGCCTGCAGGCCGTTCTCGGGGAATGCGGCGAGCTGGGACGGATTGCCCGCGGGCGCATCGAGGCGTGCGCTGACGGCGCCGGCGAGCACTTCCAGCAAATCGCCCTTGCCGGTCTGGAACGCGGTGACTTTTACGTAGTAGGGTCCCTGCCAGAAATGCAGGGCATTGTCGGTGAGATAGCCCTCGGCGCCGACATCCACGCGCGGTGCCAAGCTGTTACGCTCGGCCGAATAGATCCCGAATCCGCAGAGCTGGTCGGCCATCCGGTAGATATCCACCACCGCCTGCAGGGAGCCATCCGAGGTTTCGCAGTCGGCGGTGATGACGGCCTCGAATTTGTAGACCAGATAGCCCTCGGCGCCGCCGTTGATATACTCCCACAGGTTGTCCGGAACGAATATCCGGGGGTCTCCGCTTAGCGCCCAGCCTTCCACCTCGCCCTGAACCGGCAGCAGCGCGGTCATCTCGCCGGCCAGCCGGCTGCTGTCGCCCGCCGGCTCCGAGGCTTTTTCAGCGGCTGCCTGGCGCTCTTGTTCCGATCCGGAGCAGCCGGCAGAGATAAGCACAACAGCAGCCAGGAGAAACACCAACAGGGGTTGAACAACTGAGTGACTGCGCGACATCGCCCGATGCTCCTTCAAAGTTAACTGTACCGGCGGATAAGCCTGTCTCCTTCATAATATAATCAACTTTCAGGCTCACCACCACCTGCGATCGCGGATATACTCGTCGAATTCGCCGCGGTTGCGCAGATTGTGGCCGAAAAAGTGCATCACCAGGCCCTCGTACTCGTAAATCCAGATCTGGTTCAGGCGGCTGCCGTAAATCTCGGTGGGAGGACCGAGGAGAATATAGACCTCGCCCATATTGGTCTCCCAGCCTTCTTTCTTCTCGGTGGTAAAGTGTTTGTTGGCGTAGTCGATCCGCTCGAAATACTGGACGCGCAGTTCATTGACCGCCGTGGCCGGCACGGGATCGATTTTGGTCCAGAACTCCTCGAGCGCTTTGGCCTGCTCGTCCTCGGCGATCGCCTCCAAGCGCTCCATCTCGTTTTCCCGTACCAGGTAGCGAAGGTACTTGATCTCGTTCTTGTAATTTTTGGTCACCCAGTCGGCGCTGCGGACGATTTTGAATTTGAACGAGGTGGCGCGGGCCAGGCTGGTGTTGTTGGAATCCCGTAACTGGACGTCCAGCTCGTAGGTGCCCAGTCCCATCGTACCCGTCGGGATTTCGATCATCTTGCGCTGGCGGATCAAACCGTCCTCCAGCGGCACGTCGACCCGCGGGAAGAGCATCAGCGCTTTCACCACCTCGGCGGTAAGCTGCCAGTCTTCGGGCAGCGAGGAGCTGTCGGCGTAGATCTCGACCAGCAGCCAGATCGGTTTACCGCTGGGGATCTTCAGGCTGCCCTCGTTCGGAATCTCGCCTTCCGGCGGCATCGGCGGTCTCCGGCCCTGTTCCAGTCCCTCGGGAGCCGCGTAGAACAACGGAGTGCTGAGCTTGGGCAGGTCAGCGTTAAAATCGGGCACCTGGACGCTCACGCGGCCGTTGCCGTAGGTGCTGGCCTGCACGTCCTTGACCTCAACGAACCCTTCGTATTTGCCCGGCACCGCGCGGATGGTGATAGTCAACGGGTCGAAATGCTCGGCCAGGCTGGTTTCATCGTAGCTGGGAACGTGCACTTTCTTGTCCCATAAGCCCTTGAGGATATTGCGGGTCTCGGTCTCGCGCATGTTCAGGAACGTTTCGTAATGGGCCTCGTAGTACCTTTCGCCACGGTAAAACAGCAAGTGCTCGTTCTCCACGGTCAGGGTGACCAGGCAGAGGGTACTGTCCCGGCCGTCCTTGTAAAAACTCATTCTGAACCCGAACGGGACGTCATTTTCGAACGAGTGCAGGTCCTGGGCCAGGGTGATTTCCGGCTCCGGCAGCGTAACCGCCAGCGCTGCAAACAGCACTCCGGCGGTGATAATCCTCAACGATAATTTCGACATGCCGTTCACTTTCTCCCCTCCCAGATCCTGCCGGCCGATAATGTCAATCCCGGACAAAAAACCGGGAATTCCGGCGGAAAGACCTGCCCTGCTGGTTGAGGTCTTCAATATTGATTGAAAGCTCGTAGAGACCGTTCTCGTTGTCACTGATGTCGATAGCCAGGTCTTCGGTCACCAGATCGCTTTCCAGCGGCGCCTTCTCCTTCTCCATCGTCAGGATCACTTTCTCCTTGCCGGGACTCGCGCCCAACAGCTTCCGGAAACCGTCATATATTTTACCAAACACGTTGCGGTCGCGTTCCAGTAAAGACATCGAATAGGTGATCCGGTAATTGCACCTGCCGTTGGAATCGGGAACCAGGTTGTAGATCTCCTGGTAGACGTACATTTTCTGCGACGGGTGGAACGTGCGCGAGGGCTCCGGCTGGACCTCCAGCCCGTGGCGCAGGAATTTGCCGGAATCCGCCGGCGAGGCGAAAATCTGCCGGGCGGCGATTATCTGGCTGGCCTGCAGTGAATCCTCCCGGTAGCTGTCCACCGTCAAGTCGCCGTTGAACGTCCCGACCGAGCCGCCGTTGAGGATTTTGATGAAATAATGGTAATCCCCGGGTTCCAGCTCGATCCGGACCAGACCCACAATCTGGCGGTCCATCAGATCCCGCGGGTTGATCGAGGTTGTATGGCGGTCGAGCTGCTCGTGCCATTTCACCTGCTCCCAGGCCTGGTTGTAAATCGCCAGCTGGCTTTTGACCTCGAACTGGAAGCCCTCGCCAGTGTTGTTGGACGTAATCGCCCGCCCGGGCACGCCGGAATAGAACTCAACCGTACTTTTGCCATTTTCCCGGCCGCGAAATTCCACGAAATCGTACGAGCTTTCCAGCCTGTCGGTATAGGGATAGAGGACGCTTTCGCTGGACAGGGCTTTTTTCAGGGAAGTGATATTCTGGTCGTATTCATCGAGATGGGTGAACGGATCGTAGGGATTACGCGAGAGGCGGGCGTATATTCCGTTGCCGATTTCCATCCGCGAACTGTACAGCTCGGTCATCCACTGGAGCCTGTGCGACTCCTCGGGCGCCGTATGGCTGACCCCTCCCAGCACGCCGCGAAAGTTCATAACCGCGGCCGTAAGCGAGGTAACCAGCTGGTAGTCGTAACTGCCCTTGAGCGCCACGAAATTGATAATCATGTCGCCGTCGTCGCGATAGTACACCCAGGTCACGTTGGGATGAAGGCCCTCGCCCATATGCTTGACCGACCGGTTGGGAGCCCCGTGGCGGATATGAATCACCCCGCGGTCATCGTAGCCCAGCGCCTCCTCCGGCACATAGCCCATCGAGGGATGAATGGAGGGACTGCGGCTGATAAACGGTACGCGGAACAGCGAATCGGCGGCCTGAAGGCGGCCATAGTGCTGGACAATCCTCACGCCGGGGGTAAGTCCGAGTTCGTGGTCTCGTTTGAGCCAGAAAGAACGGAAAAACTCCTCTGCCCGCTCCGGGCCGATATTCTTGTAAGTGTCATGCTCTTCCCTGCCGGCCAGCATGACCAGGTCGTGAAAAAAAGGCTGCATCTGCTCCCGGGTTTTGATATCCGAGACGCCCTGCCAGTAATAGCGGAGTCCCTCGGCATATTTGGACCTGTAAAAATTTATCCGCGCCAGCTCCAGTTCCACCAGCGGATCGCCCTCGGCGACCTGGTGTTCCACGGCCTCGCGCAGAATCCGCTCGGCATTGACCAGATCTCCGCTGGCTTTGTGCAGTACGGCCAGCTTGAGGATGATGTCCCGCTTCAGGCCCCCAAGCTCGTAAGCCCGCCGCATGTGATCCAGCGCCAGGCCGGTATCGCTCTGGTCGAAACGGCGCATATAGGCGCTGCCGAGCCAGTAATGGGCCACCCACCATTCCGGGGCCAGCTCGACCGCGGTCTTTAGATGCCCTATCGCGCGGGAGATGTTGTCGTGGTGGAACAGGCGCTCCAAGGCCTGGAAGATGATAATCCGGCTGTCCCTGCTGATCAACTGGCTGCGGCCCAGCCCCACATGTACGCGGGAGTCGTCGGGTGCAATCTCCCTCGCCTGCTTAAAGGTGTGGCCGGCCAGTTCGCTGTCATCGTTCAGCAGCTGCTGCTCGCCGAGGCGGATCAGGGTGGTGAGCCTGGTGCGGACCGTGTCCTGGGGGATAGTCCGGTCGGGAATCATCTCAGCGGCGTTATCACCGGCGGCGGCAGCGGAAGGTCCGGCGGCTGCGATCAGCCACAAGAGCAGTACGGCCGTCGGGGAGGATAATTTTTGCATAATCTATATCCACCACCCGTCAACTGACGGGTTCAGATGTGATCCGGTCTGTTGCACAGCTTTATACATTGCCTGTCACCCAAAGGTTCCGGTGCTTTGATATTTGCCGCGAAATACCTTAAAACGCAGCCGTGCACTATATTTATAACAGTCCATCAGCCATTTTTCCACTCTCATTTTCTGCCTGAAGCCCAAAAAAAGGCGCCCCGCCCGGGCCGCCCATCAACGCTCTCACATGTTTTCAACCGCTCATCTCAAACTTCGCCCCCGCCGTAGACATCCAGCAGCAGCTGATTTTCCTGACTGCGGGACTCGCCGATCGAGGTGCAGTAAATTCCCGGCTTGTCGACCAGCGGGCAGGCATACTCGCAGATTCCGCAGCCGATACACAGGTGCGGGTCCACTTTGGGCTGCTTGATCACCTTGGAAACTCCCTCGCGGTCTGTTACCTCCACTTCCTCGAAATAGATCGCCTTCTTGGGCGTCGGGCAGACTTCCTCGCAGACGATGCAGCTGCGCCCGAGCGAGTATGGGAGACAGCGGTTCATGTCGAAAATCGCCAGGCCGATAACCGTCCGGTGCTTCTGCTCGGTGGTCAGTAGCTCGATAGCGCCCGTGGGACAGACCTGACCGCAGAGGGTGCAGTTGAACTCGCAGTAGCCGAGCTGCATTTTCAGGTACGGGGACCAGAACCCCTCCAGGCCGGCCTCCATCAGGGTGGGATGGATCGCGTTCTTGATGCAGACTTTCATGCACTCTCCGCACTTGATACAGCGCTTGAGGAACTCCTCCTCGGCCACCGCGCCCGGCGGACGGATCAGGACGGGATTGAACTTCCTGCCCTCGCGTCCGCTCCCCACCCGCGCTGACGGCGGCGGCTTGCGCGGATCGATCCGGAACAGGGCCAGCGCGCCCACAGCCGCGGCCGCCGAGGCCAGCACAGCCCGTTTACCGATATCCACCGAGGCTTCTCCGCGGGCGGGCAGGCCCAGACCCAGGCTGATCGAATCGTGGGGGCAGGCCTCCACGCAGTTCCAACAGGTCAGGCACTCGCTGCGCATCCAGCTTTCTGTGCTGTGCGGCTCGCAGGCTCCCTCGCAGTTGCGCTTGCAGAGCATGCAGTTGGTGCAGGTCTGTTTGTCCACTTTCAGCTTGAGCAGGCTGAACCGGCCCAGCAGTCCCAGCAGGGCGCCCAGCGGACAGAGGTAGCGGCACCAGAATCTGCGGCGGAGTTGGTTCAGCACCGCAATCGCCACGAACAGCAGACCGATAAACAGGCCCTGGTAGAAATAGGGCTGCTCGAAAGACAGCACGTGGCTGCGCAGGAACAGGAACACAGGCTCGACAATCGCGCTCAGCCAGGGCCGGTCCAACACCAGCAGCGGGTAGAACAGCGCCCGCGTGAGAAAATTGAACACCGGGTTAACCGCCAGGCTGAACGAGCGGATCAGCACGGAGAACGGGTCGAGGAAGCCGACAATCTGCAAGCCCAGGATTGATGCGATCAGCAAAAAGATAACGGCCACGTATTTCCAGCTCTGGCGGCGGTCGTAGCGGTTGCGGCGGACATTTTCGGCCGTCTTGAGCCGGTTGTGGCTCAGGACGTGGTTCAGCGTGCCCATCGGGCAGACCCAGGCGCAGAAAAAGCGGCCGAACGCCACGGTAACCGCCACGGTCAGCAGGCTCCAGAGCATCATCGCGGGCAGGCTGTGAGCGGCGAAAAAAGCGGCCGCGGCCACCAGGGGATCGAAATCGAAGAAAATCTTGACCGGGTAACTGATCTGGTCGGTGCCCTTGTACTCGGTCATCACCAGCAGGAAGAGGAACAGAACGAAAAACAGAACCTGGCTGACCCTGCGCGCGTTCCGCATCAGATCTCGACCTCCGAGGTCCGGACGGCGTTCAGATCGAGAGTGCCCAGGCCCATCCGGCTGCCGATTTCAAGATAGCCGATCGCGGCGGGATCGATCCCGAAAAAGCCCGCGGCGCGGGCATCGGCGGCCACCGGGTCTACTGAGGCGATCACCGTGTCCAGCTGCTTGACATCGCCCAGGCTGCCGCCCGAGGGTCCGTTGGCGGTCAGAATCCGCACGGCGTCGATCACGGTCAGGGCCGGGGCGAAAAAGCGGGTCATCTCGGCAATCGAGAGGTGGACATCCTGGTGGAGCTGGTTGCGCCGTCCGCCCATCAGCCCGTAGAAGTTCTTCATCCCCAGCGTCAGGCGGCTCAACGAGTGGTGCTTGGCGATCGGGACGTTGATAATCCGGTCCACCTCCAGCGCCTCGCGGTAAACCGGCCACTCCTTGATCAACTCGCCGCCCACATTCACTCGCCGGAAATTGTAGTCCTCCAGGAACGGCACCTCCGCGCCGACTTCCTCGGCCGCGGCTTTGATCCCGCTGCGCACGTAACAGCGCCTAGGGTCGTTGATCGTGTTGTCCAGCACGGTCACTTTGGCCGCGCCGGCATCCAGGCACATGGCGCACAGCTCGGCGACAACCTCGGGATTTGTCGTGGCCGCCTGGGCCGGGACCCTGTCCCAGCCGATATTGGGCTTGATCATCACCTTGTCGCCCCGGCTGACAAACACGCCCATCCCGCCGAGTTCCTCCACCGCCCGCCGGGTAATCGCGCGGGCGTCCGCACCCTTGACCACCGACATTTCAGCCCCGACCACGTTAACCGGCCTGGGGCTGCGTCCGCCGGCGGCGGCAACTGACCCGCCCGAGCCCTCGCCTCCCCCACAGGCCCCCAGAGCGGCCGCGGCAGCCGAGCCACCCAGGAGTTTGAGAAAGCTTTTTCTATTCAGAGACATAGTTAGGTCCTCCTGAGACCTTAAACGTCTTAATCGTGCCGATGGTACACTTTTGCCGATAACTGCCGGTGAGCCTGTTAATTCTTGCTGCCCGAGCCCGTGGACATGCCGCCGCCGGGGGGATTACCCGTCCCGTGCGGTGATGCCGACCGCTCCGGCTTGACCGCACTGTGGGGATTGCTTTTCCCCGTGTCGTGCAGCGCACCGGCCTGATCGAACAGGGCGGTAATCTGGGTTGTCCGCAGGATTACCACGTCCATTCTGTCCAGATGAGTGTAGACTATCCGCTTGTCGGTGATCTTGGCGGTCGCGCTGTCGGCGGCGGCCAGATCGGCCTTGTCACGGTAAAAGGCGGTCACCGAAGAGAAAACAGCCTCGGCGAGGGTGGAATCCGGGTACTGGACCACCAGGAAACTGGCCGGGTTGCTGTTTTCGCGCATCCGGTAGGCACCAAACGCGCCGGGAATGCTGTCGCTGATGGTAAACACGTTCTCGTCACCGACAAAGCGTAGTGAATTCAGCCCCAGCGGACCCTCGAGATAGGTCTCCGTATGCGGGATCAATCCGCGGCGCGGCAGCAGGGACAGGATATCGGGCCAATCATCCGGCTCATCGGCCAGTTCAAGCTCGATTCGCGAGGCGATCTCATCGAGAGCCGCGGCGGTAACCTGATCGCGGTCCGCAGCCTGAACATCGACAAAATATTCTCCCGCACAGAACAGGACCCGGTAGTCTCCGCGAGCGCCGATAGTGCCTTTCGAGACCGGGCGGTGCGAAATCTTCCGGTTGACACTGAAGATCCCGTACGCGGCTTCGGAGTCTTCCATGCGGTAGATCTTGGCCACGATCGAAACGCCGCTGCCGGATGCGTACTCTTTGACCGCGGTTTCCTCGCAGCCGAACTCCATGAAGATATCCGCGCCGCCGTTAATGAGATCATAGAGTTCGCGGCCGCTGTAGACTTGGGCTTGACTGCCGGCAACCGTGCCCTCCGGCAGTTCGCTCAACGGGAACAGGGCCGTCAACTCGCTCGGCCCATCAGAGCCCGCTTGCTTAGCTCCGCCACAGGCAATCAGCGCAGTAATAACCGCAGCCAGCAGCAAGCGGGTGATCCCGTTTAGAGAATTCTGACTCATCCAGACCTCCAGCCGGGCATCGGTCTTCCCGGCAGTAGCTGATAACCTGCTCAGTTAAAGGTTGGAATTTACCGGATCATAACCGAATTGTCAATTGCGGGCGGTCATCCCTGACAGCCCTCAAAAAAGCGTATCGTGGCCAGCAGGCATTCACGCTGATCCGGTTCCGGCCGGTAACCCAGCGATTTGAGGCGCGAGATGTCGGCGTAGCTGGTATGGATATCGCCCGAACGGGGACCGGCATGGATCAGCTTGCTCGAGGAGCCGGTGAGGTCGATAATCTGCCGGGCGATATCGTTGATCGTGATATGTTCGCCGCGGGCGACGTTGCACACCGGACCACCTTTTTCCGAAGCCAGTACGCAGGCGGAAACGACGTCTTTGACATAGACGAAATCGCGTACCTGGGTACCGTCGCCGTACACCGTGATATCCTCGCCACGCAAGGCCCTGTGAATGAAAATCGGAATAGCGGCGGCATACTGGCTCCGGGGGTCCTGGCGCGGCCCGAAGACGTTGAAAAACCTGAGCGGTCCCGCCCCCACGCCCCACTCGTCCTCGAAAATCTTCAGGTAATACTCGCCATCGAGCTTGGTCACAGCGTAAGGACTCTTGGGTTCGGGCAGCATATCCTCGCGTTTGGGCACCACCGGGTTATCGCCATAGACCGCCGCGCTGGAGGTGAATACCACGCGTTCCACTCCGTGTTCACGGGCGGCTTCGAGGACATTGAGCGTACCCTGTGTATTGATCTCCACGCACTCCGCCGGCTTTCCCAGACTTTCCGGCACACTGATCATCGCCGCCAGGTGAAACACCCGGTCCACGCCCTCGAACAGCGGAAACAGTCTCTCCCTGTCCGTAATCGTCACCTCGTGGAACTGATGGTTCAGGCCATCCAGGTTGCTCCGGTAACCGGTACGAAGGTTGTCGACAACTACTACCTCGTGGCCGGCATGAAAATGCTCGACAACGTGACTGCCGATAAAACCGGCTCCGCCGGTAACCAGAATGCGCATCAGCAAGTGCTCCGGGACAATGAAAAACTTACGGACCGTCCTGAATTCCAACCGGCTGTTAATTTGCCACCCTCCCGCTGATAAATCAAGCGCATACGGTGGGCGCAAGCCGTTTCAAAACATCCACGTCATTGACAAAATTTGGCAGTTCCGCTAACTTTCGGACTCTTTCCCGGTTATACCAGAACCGATTACCCGGATAATAATTAAGCGTTTGATCTCATCATAAAGTTTGTCTGCAAGGAGGACCGGTGGCTAATACATTTTCGACTACGCCGAAAACAGTTCCCGAGGTGTCCACTGCCAACCGCACGATTAAAACCCGGATTCCGGTACCTGAATCTCTGCCTGTTATCGATAAACTGCGCAAGTACGAGCCGATCTCGATGTCCGGCCAGCCGCTGGTGCTGTGGAACAAGGGTGAGGGCGCAACTGTCTGCGACTCGTGGGGCAACCGCTGGATCGACTGGTCGAGCGGAGTGCTGATCACCAACGCGGGCCACAACAACCCCCGAATCCGTCAGGCGATTATCGACCAGGCCGAGTCGGGGCTGCTGACCAGCTACTGTTTTCCCAACAACCCCAGGGCGCGCCTTGCCGAACTGCTGGTGGAGATTACGCCGAAAGAACTGACCAAGGCGTTTATCCTCACCACCGGCAGCGAAACTGTGGAATGCTGCCTTAAGCTGATGCGCACCAACGGCCTGCGCAAACACGGCAAAGACAAGATAACGATTGTCAGCTTCACTAACGCGTTTCACGGCCGCACCCTGGGAGCCCAGCAGCTCGGCGGGATCCCCAAGCTGAAAGACTGGATCGTCAACACCGATCCCAATATCGTACAGGTAGCGTTCCCCGACGGGTTCCGTAACCCGGACACCAGTTTCGCGGGGTTCGAGAAAGCCCTGGCCGAACAAGGGGTCACACCGGAGTCGGTGGCCGGCGTGATCCTGGAAACTTACCAGGGCGGCGGCGCCAGTTTCGCTCCTGTCGAGTATATCATGGCCCTGCGTGAGTGGTGCGACAAGCATGGAGCGCTGCTCACGTTCGATGATGTCCAGGCAGGGTTCGGACGCTGCGGCAAGATGTTCGGCTTCGAGCACTACGGAGTCATCCCCGACCTGACATGTTTCGGCAAGGGTATCAGCAGCAGCCTGCCGGTTAGCGCCGTGCTGGGCCGCGAGGAAGTGATGAACCTCTACGGTCCGAACGAAATGACCAGCACACATACGGGCAACCCCGTCTGCGCGATGGCCGCGGTGGCCAATATCGGATCGATTATCGATGACAAGCTGGTCGAGAACGCCGCCGCCATGGGCCAGGTGCTGCTCGACGCTCTGGCGGGTCTGATGACCAAGTACGACTCGGTGATCGGCGCAGTACACGGCAAAGGCCTGGTGGCCGGGGTTCATGTAGTCAAGCCGGGTGGGATCGAGCCGGATGCCGACCTGGCCTGGCACGTGGTCAACAGCTGCGTGGAAAAGGGCCTGCTGATGTTCGCGCCGGTTGGTTTCGGCGGCGGCACCGTGAAAATCTGCCCGCCGCTGGTGATCAACCGCGATCAGGTGGAGGAAGGCCTGGCCGTGCTGGACGAGGCTTTCGAGGAAAATCTCTAGGCCACGGTATTATAAAAAACAAACTATAAAAGGCCGCGCCGGGATCGACCCGGTGCGGCCTTTTGCTTCGCATCCTGCGGTGAAGCGGGTAATGCATGCGGGCCGGCACGTTCATTGCCAGGAGCCGCCGATGGGACAGTGGGGCCGGGCGGACGGCGGGAAGCAATGAACGTGCCGGCCCGCGTCCTTACGGTTTTTCTCTTCTCAAGCTTTTCCGCTTTTGGCTTTGCTTTTGCTTTTGCCTCTCTCCTCATAGCCCCTAGAAATCACGGTTCTGTTAGCAATATTAGTTGCTGGCCCGACGGACGTCGGGAACGCGGATCGCCGGGTTGGCCAGCAGGTAGGTGCTGAACACGAACTCGAACCGTCCGTTGGTCAGCGTGATCAGGCTCAGGTTGGCGCGCCAGCAGTGAAGGTCGCGGTTGAGGATAAACCGCTGCCCCTGCAGGCCGCGGGCGTTGAAATTGAAACTGCTGCTGTAGACCAGGTGCCACTTGGCGGTCGGGTTGAACGTGAACGACCAGCGGATACTCTGGTTGTTCCGTGCTGCGGACCGGGATCGGCTGAGGTTGTGGCTGATATTCACGCTCCACGGCATCGCCCGGCTGAAAGCCAGGTCGCGTTGAGTTTCGTAGTCGCTCATCCGCGGGTTGAACGCGCTGCCGGCGGTGCCTGGATAGCGCATGCTCTCGCGGTATGCCTCCTCTTCCAGCTCCGCAGGCGATTGCTGCCGGCCTTCGCCCTTGTAAGTCCCTCTCAACGTGATAGTCGTGCTCAGGCTGCGCATGAACGGATCGAACCGTTCCCGCTGCCCCGGTTCAACCAGGTCGTGGTTCATCAGCAGCTGGACGTTTAGGAACGAGGTAGGACTGGAGGTAATCGAAGTCGAAAGATTCCCCCAGCCCAGAGTGTCACGCTTGGCCGCGCGGGTAAAATCGTAGTTCAGGCTGTTTCGCACTCTCACAAGCTGGCCGTTGCGCGAGGGCCGCTCGTCATCGTTCGCCGCGGCGCTGTCGGTTCTGGAATCCGTATCGGTGAAGTACTTGTAGTCGATATCATTGGAGATCGACAGGCTCAGCCGGCTGACCTTGCCCCGGGTTCTGAGCTCGGTCAGGTCGGGCTGGAAATTATAGGTCAAGGTGGGCCGGATCGTGTGGCGCCAGCGGTAAATCGGACCCAGCCGCGGACCATCGAAAAAACCGTAGATCTGGGTGGACATCGACGAGGAGAAATTCAGGGTCTGTTCGTGATCGAACCGCTCGCCGTCAGCGCGAAAATTGTCGTGGGAAAGGCGGGTACTGTAACGCAGGCTCGGATTAACCTTGAGCCAGCCGTAAAGTGTCTGCGGAGAATCGAGTTCGAACCGGCTGTTGGAGTTGTGGACAGAGCGGGTGGAATCGTTGCTCTCGGTGGTCCGGTTGTGGCTGTAGCTTGTCGAGGCGCCCCAGGTGATATTGTACAGCCAGCCGCTGGAGACCAGGCCGTGACGGCGCGGGACGGTCCGGGACATGTAGGGAAACAGGCCGCGCTTGTTCAGGCTCAGGCTGGCCGAGGGGAGGTTCGTCACGGTGCGGTCGCTGCTCAGGAATTTCTCGTGACGCGCGCTGGTGGTGAATGATCCCCAGGACGGTCGCCAGTAGTAACTGGCCGTGGAGCGCACGCTCTGGCGAAGGAGGTCCTGCTGGTCGAATCCCGTGCGCTGCAGGAGGTCCCGGCTGGAGGTGTAGTTGACCTCGGCATTGAACCTGCTGCTTTCGCTGAGAGTCTGGTTGTGACGGCCGAAGATGCTGAAATCCGTGGAATTGTTTATTTTGTCGTTAATCCGACGGATGTCGAAATTCCCGTCGTAGCTGTATCGCTTGCGGTAGCGTGTCCGGCCGCGGAACGTAGTCTGGCTGCTGGTGCGGATATCAACCGCGCCCAGAAAATCGACGTAATCGCTGGGCGCCCAGAAATAGCCCAGGTTACCGAAAGTACGGCCTGTGATCCTGTCGTAGGCGATACTGTTGACGCCGATCCTGGGCTGGAGGATTCCCGACTTCCGGTTGCCCCGCGTGACCGGGAAAAAGACGAACGGCAGGGCGAACACCGGCACCTTGCCCACCTTGAGCACCACCGGCGAGGCGAATACCCGCTTGTCGCGGATTACCTTGATCCGCCTGCTTTCAAAATGGAAGTGCTTGGACTGCTCCAGGTCACAGGAAGAGAACACGTTGCCCCGGCCGAAAACACTATCCGCTCCCACCTTGGCCATCCGGCTGCTGTGCAGCTCCCACTCGGCAAACTGCGTACTTCCCTCGGAAATAACCCCGTGGTTGTGGTCAAGGTTGTAGCGCACCCGGCCGCCCTCAAGCTCGTCGGTACCATCGGAGAGCCGCGTCTTGCCGCTGACAAAGATATCGCCTGTGGAGCGGTTGTAGGCAATCAGCGAGTCGCTGGCCACTTCCTGCTGCTGGCTGGACACATCGGCCTGGCCCTGCAGCACCATCACGTTGCGCTGCATGAAAAACACGATCCGGTTCCCGGCATAACGAACCGAGCTAACGCGGCCCATGCCTTTCTCGATCAGCGCCTGCATAATACTGTCTGGTTCGGGGATCCTGAGAGAATCTGCTCCGGCTGAGGTGTCCGCGCTGGTTGAATCGGAACTCGAAGAATCCCGGCTGGCAGGGGCTGATGTTGTATCAACTGATAATCGAACGGCTTCCGGCCGCTGCGCCCACGCGCGAGGCTGCCAGCAGCAAACCAATACGGCGGCCAGCAGTGCGAGCGGCAACACACTGCCCGGGCGGGCCGGATGGGGGAAAAACAACGGATCAGCCTGCCCGCTCGCCCTTCTGCTTTTTGCGGGCCACGACATAGGCAATCCAGACGCTCAGCTCGTAGAGAAACGCCATCGGCACGGCCACCAGGACCATACTGCCCGGGTCCGGAGGAGTCACTACCATCGAGAGGAGAAAAATACCGACAATCGCATGCCTGCGCTTGGCGCGCAGAAACTGGGGTGAAATAATCCCCAGCCGGGCCAGCAGCATAATCGCGATCGGCAGTTCGAAGACGAACCCGGTGGCCATGATCATTTTCAGAGCCATGTCCAGGTAGCTGCTGGCCGTGAGCATGAACTCGGTGGAGGCGAACTGGAACTTGCTGAAAAACGCCATCCCCAGCGGCAGGGTGATATAAAAGGCCATCACCGCGCCGAGGACGAACATGAAAATCGAGGCGAACAGGAGCGGGAATACCAGTCTGCGCTCCTTTTTCAGCAGGGCGGGTGCGAGAAAGGCCCAGAGCTGGTAAAGAATGACAGGCGAGGCCACAATCAGTCCGAACCCGAACGAGAGCTTAAGCGCGATCATGAACCCTTCGGTGGGCCTGATAATCATCAGCTTCCCGTCGCGAAGGTACGGGGCTACGGGTTTGACCAGGATCTGCAGGATATCGTACCTGCTGTTGAGGTAGAAGCCGATACAGATGCCGATAAAGAGGGTGGCCAGGCTCCAGAGGATGCGCATGCGCAACTCCTCCAGATGGTCAAGGAAAGGCATCTCGCTCTTGCGGTTGAGGTCGTCTTCATCTTCCTCCTGGCTGTCATCGTAAACCACCGGCGGTGGCGGCGGAGGGGATTCGACCGGAACCAGCTTTTTAGTTTCTTCGTCCATCGCACCCTGCAAAACATTGTTGCGGAGCCGGCAAGTGTCTGCCGGCGGATTGAATAAATCACGTCGGCGAAATATACGAATTTCAGGGGGTTACGGTCAAGGTTTACTGCGCATGGCATTGCCGGCGGAACCGGGAAACTCCTTGCACACGGGGCTTAAGCTGTTAACTTGTGTGCCGTGAGAAAATTTGCCAACTTGAGTACGGATACGAAGATGACCGGACAGGACAGCCGGGAATTCGAGAAAATCACCACTGTCGAGCAGCTTGTCGCGCTGGTGGATTTCCTGCGCAGCGAACAGGGCTGCCCCTGGGACCGCAGGCAGACCAGCGAATCGCTCAAACCCTACCTGCTGGAGGAGCTCTACGAACTGCTGGATGCGATCGAGCAAGGGGACGAGGCCAAGCTTAACGACGAGCTGGGCGACGTGCTGCTGCATCTCTGCTTCCAGGTCTCGCTGGCGCGGGAGGCCGGGAATTTCGGGATGGAGGACGTGGTGGCGGGAATCCGGGACAAGATGATCCGCCGTCACCCGCACGTATTCGGTGAAGAGCAGTTCGCCAGCCGCGAGGACCAGCTTTTCGCCTGGGAACAGATCAAGCACCGCGAAAAACAGAACGGCGCTGAGGACGAGCAAAATAAATCCGTACTGGACGGCCTGCCGCGCTCACTGCCCGCCCTGCTGCGCGCTTTCCGGATCCAGGGCCGGGTGAGCAAGTTTCAATTCGACTGGGACGGACCGGAGGAGCTGTTCGGTAAGCTGGATGAGGAGATCGCCGAACTCAAAGAGGCGATGGCGGCCGGAGACCAGGCGGCGGTGGAAGAGGAACTCGGCGATCTGCTGTTCACCGCGGTCAACCTGGGCCGGCTGCTGAACCTCCATCCCCACGAGGCGCTGGAGAGGACCAACGAGAAGTTTATCCGGCGGTTCAAGGCGATGGAGGGTCTGCTGGTCCAGAGGGGCCTCAGGCTCGGGGAACTGAATCTGGAGCAGCTCGACAAATTCTGGGAGCAAGTGAAAGACACGGAGCGAGGCGGGGAACTCAACGCTTGAACAGCAGCCTACGGACCGCATCGAAAAAGTAACGGTTGTCCTGGACTCCATCGTAGGAGAAAAAACAAATCCCGCCGGCGTTCAGCGGCACTATTTTCCGGGCCCGCTCCATAATCCCGCTCACCGGAACATCCCACGCACGCAAGCCCGCCCAGACATGCCCGGCTCCAATTTCCCTGCATGCGGCTTCGATCTGGGCATGCACCAATTCCGGATCGGTACTGTAGGCCATCGGCAACACCATCCGTACGTAACCCTCGCGCACCCAGCTTGGCCAGTCCTGTCCGAAAACGGTATACGCGTCTTCGATATCCGGTTTCACCGCCGCGCTCAGCACGGTGCCGGGACGCTGTGACTCAACCACGGTTTTCACCCGCGCAACTATCCCGCTCACATACCCGGCTCTTACCGCCCGCCACTGATCCATCAGTTCCTCGAAGCGCTCCTTCCCGTATTTCTTCTTTACCGTATCAGGCTGTCTGACCAGCTTCAACGGATCGATTCCGGCGGTTGAGTGGAACCCCCGGCGCGCCTCCGGACCGTAATCCACCGAACTCATCGGATAACGGATATAATCGAGGTGGACGCCGTCGAGCGGGTAGCGGGAAACCATGTCGCGGATAAAGTCCTCGAGGTAGGCGCGAACCCCCGGATCGGCCGGCGAGAGGAAAGCTCCGGCGATATTGTGTTTGTTAAGCCGTGCCGGGGAGTAATCGGCAAGCGAACGGCTGTCGCTGTCGTACATCATCCAGTCAGGATGGCGGTTGTAGGCGTGCGAGGGGTCCGCGGGAGGCGAGGGCGCGCTCCAGACCAGCAGCGTATTGACCCAGGCGTGGACCCTGATACCGCGGGCGTGGGCTTTTTCGAGCACGTAGGCCAGCGGATCGAACCCCGTGGCCAGCAGGCCGCGGATCGGCTCTGACTGCGGATACACGCGGGACGGGAACCAGGCGTCTCCCCTGCCGCAGACCTGGACGAACAGGTTGTCGAAACCGGCGTCAGCGGCGCGCTGAACCATCCTGTCGATACTCTCGGCCGAAAGCAGGCTGTAGCGCACAACCCACATCGCCCTGGCCTGGCCATCGGCGGCCGCAAGGCCCAGCTGGGCGAATGTGAAAGATGCCGCCAGCAGAGTCATGGAAACGGCGCGTTGAATACTCACGCAAGCTCCGATGCGGGGAAAAAACTAAAAAGCGGGAGAGGGAATACTATCCCTCTCCCGCCTGCATATAATGTCAATACGAGCCGGGGCCGAACCGATGCTACTTGTCTTCCTGCTGCTCTTCGTCAGCGTCCTGCTCCTGCTCAGCTTCGGCCTTTAACTCTTCCTGCCCGGCGGGAGCTTCCGCCGGCTGCTCCTCTTCGACCGGAGGTACCTCGGCTTCCGCGGCGGCTTCGGCCTCGGCTTCCGCGGCGGCTTCGGCCTCGGCTTCCGGTGCGCTTTCCTCGCTCACGGCATCATCGGCGGGCGTATCCTCGGCAGCGGCCTCTGTTTCAGCAGCACTTCCTTCTGCTTCAGCCTGTTCAGCGGCGCTCTCCTCAACGGCAGCGGCCTCGGCCGGCTGCTCCTGATCATCGGCGGCCTGCTGCACCTGCTGCACGGCCTCCGGAGCCTCTTTCTTTTTCGAGCGACGGCGGCGTTTGCGGCCTCCGCCCCTGCTGACTTCCTCGGTCACCAGCTCCAGCAGCGCCATCTCGGCGTTGTCTCCGTGACGGTTGGCCAGCTTGAGAATGCGGGTATAGCCGCCCGGCCGTTCCTTGAACCGTTCGCCCAGGGTATCGAATAACTTGGAGACGGCGTCCTTGTCCTTGACTAACCGCAGAACCTGGCGCCGGGCGTGAAGGTCACCGCGCTTGGCGAAGGTGATCATCTTCTCCGCCAGCGGCCTGGCCTCCTTGGCCTTGGCCGTGGTGGTGCGGATCTTCTCGTGCAGGATCAGGCCGGTGATCAGGTTGCCCATCAGCGCCCGGCGGTGACTTGCGGTACGGTTGAGCTTTCTGCCCTTCTTCATATGTCTCATCTTAGCAGGTCCTTAATGTCCTTGCTCCCACGCTCACCACGCACCTCATGTGGAACGTCCGGATCGTCGCGGGAAAAGCCGGTTTTATTCCTGGTCGTCTTTCTCGTCCGGATTGTCAAGCTGGTTCTGCTCCGCTTCCTCGTCCGGTTCCCATTCGCCCTTTTCATTTTTCTGCAGCTTCATCCCGAAATGCATCCCGTGGCGGGAGAGGATTTCGCTGATCTCGTTGAGAGATTTGCGGCCGAAATTGCGGAACTTGATCATCTCGTTCTCGGATTTCTGCACCAGATCGCCGAGGGTTTTGATGTTGGAGGTCTTGAGGCAGTTGCTGCTGCGCACGGACAGTTCGAGTTCCTCGACACTGCGATTGAGCCGCTCTTTGAGCTGATTGTGCTTCAGGTCCTGGGCGCTGGTTTTCTGCTCCTGGGGCTCACTGAAGCTCTTGAGATACTCCAGGTGCTCGATCAGCAGCTCGGCGGCCTTGATCATCGACTTTTCAGGGTCGAGGGCACCGTTGGTGTGCACACGCATGATCAGCTTATCGTAATCCGTGCGCTGGCCCACGCGCTGCTCCTCAACCTCGAACGAGGCGCGCACGACGGGCGAATAGATCGAGTCGGCCGGGATAAGCTGCGGATCGTTATCGGGCAGTTCGTGCTGGTCGACGGGGGTGAAGCCGCGGCCGAGCTTTACCAGCAATTCGATCCGAACCTTCTTGTTCTTCTGGAGGCTGAACAGGTAGTGGTCCTTGTTGACCACTTCGAGACCGGCGGGCACCTCGATATCAGCCGCGGTGATCTCGCCCTTCTTGCTGACTTCCAGCTTGCACACCCATTCTTCGTCCTCGTCGTCCGTTTTCTTTTTGAGCACGACCCGCTTGACGTTCAGGACCAGCTCCGAGACATCTTCCAGCACACCGGGGATGGTCGTCAACTCGTGCAGCACGCCGTCGATCCGGACGCCCCAGATCGCGATTCCCTCGAGCGAGGAGAGCAACACCCTGCGCAGGGCATTACCAAGAGTCAGGCCGAAACCTCTTTCCAGCGGGTAAACGTTGAACTCGCCGTAGGTTGCATCGCCGACTCCACTCTGCTTTTCGATCCTCGAGGGCAAAACAATATTTTTGAGACTCATAACCGCTATTTCTCCCGCTTGAAGTAACCTGATTCTGGGAAATAGCTCCGCAAAAACTTTAATCCCCAATCTTCAGGGGGCCTTATAGCCTGTTTCCGGTCAGTTCCCGCCCTCTGATGGCTCCAGCAACATCGCCGCACAACCGGGCGGGGGTTCGGTGAAGAGCGCCAACGAGGGTCTCCACCGGGTCTGCGCGCCTACTTGGAATACAACTCCACGATCAACTGCTCCTGGGCAATGATCGGAATACTCTCCCGCATCGGGACCTCCAGCAGCTTGCCGCTCTGGCTCTTGTAGTCCACGCTGAGCCAGGAGACAGGTTCCTGCTTGCCCCTGCGCTCGATAGTGGAGAGGATCAGTCCGAGTTCGTTGCTGGGCTGCTTGACCGAGATTTCCTCGCCAGGGCTGACCTGGCAGGAGGGAATATCGACTATCCGCCCGTTGATCTTGATATGGCGGTGACGGACAAGCTGCCGCGCGCTCTTGCGGCTGGGCGCGAACCCGAGACGGTAGAGCACGTTATCGAGCCTGGTTTCGAGCATCTGCAACAGGTTTTCGCCGGTAACGCCGCTCTTCTTGCTGGCTTTCACGTAATAATTGCGGAACTGTTGTTCCAGCACACCGTAGATCCGTTTCACTTTCTGTTTTTCACGCAACTGGATCTGGTAATCGCTCACCTTGCGGCGGCGGGCGGTCATGCGGCCGTGCTGCCCCGGAGCGAAATTACGGCGCTCGATCGCACATTTATCGGTGTAGCACCTTTCTCCCTTGAGAAAGAGCTTCATCCCTTCTCTACGGCACAACTTGCAACTGGCTTCCGTGTATCGCGCCATCAGATATCCTCCACCAATGAAACTAGACCCGTCTGCGCTTGGGCGGACGGCAACCGTTGTGTGGGATTGGAGTAACGTCCTTGATCGAACGGATCGACAGTCCCGCGGCCTGGATGGCCTGGATGGCCGACTCGCGCCCGGCGCCGGGTCCCTGCACACGCACGTGCACCCTTTTCATCCCCAGATTGACCGCTTCCCTGGCGGCCGTATCGGCGATGATCGTGGCTGCAAACGGCGTGCTCTTCTTGGAACCCTTGAACCCGCACTTGCCGGCGCTGGACCACAACAAGACGTTGCCGTCCAGGTCGGTGATCGTCACTAAAGTGTTGTTGAAACTTGCCTTGATGTGAGCGACACCCTCGCTCTCCACCTTCTTGATTCTCTTCTTAGGCTTGGCGCCTTTTTTTCCTGGACTCGCCATTATCACTCCTGTAACAGATACTCTGGAAATGCGGTCCGGCCACTGCCCGCCGAACCATCCCGGGGCGGCTTGTCCGCAGTTTTCCGGTTCCTGTCTCACCGCCCACAGGGCTGGTGAGAGCGTTACTTCTTGGCCTTAACCTTCTTCTTGCCCGCGATCGCGACTCTCGGACCCTTGTTCGTGCGCGCGTTGGTGTGCGTGCGCTGTCCGCGGACCGGCAGCTTGCGGCGGTGGCGGATACCGCGGTAGCAGCCGATATCCATCAGCCGCTTGATATTCATCGCCACCTCGGTACGCAGAGCGCCCTCGACCTTGAAATCGCGCTCGATGACGCTGCGAAGCCTGGTCTGTTCGCTGTCCGAAAGATCGTTGACCTTGGTGTTCAGATCGATCCCGGTTTCCTCGAGGATCTTTTTGGCCGAGCTGCGGCCGATCCCGAAGATGTACGTCAGGCCGATCTCCACTCTTTTGTTTCTGGGCAGGTCGACTCCGGCTATACGAGCCATTACCTAATCTCCCAACGTAAAATTTACAAATGCCTGAGGACTCAACCCTGGCGTTGTTTATGCTTGGGGTTGCGGCAGATGATGCGCACCACCCCGCGCCGGCGAATTACCTTGCAGTATTCGCAGATTGGTTTAACCGAGCTGCGCACTTTCATCGCTTACTCCACTGCCTAGCGGTTCACGTTCACTTATAGCGGTAAGTAATCCGGCCCCGGCTGAGATCGTAGGGGCTCAATTCGAGCGCCACTTTGTCGCCGGGCAGAATCCGGATGAAATTCATCCGCATCTTGCCGCTGATATGAGCCAGCACCTCGTGATCGTTCTCCAGCTTGACCCGGAACATCGCGTTGGGCAGCGGCTCGACTACCGTACCGGTTACCTGTACTGCTTCTTCCTTTGCCATTCCTCATTCCCTGTTCAATACGTCAGGGTGGTTCTGCGTTTACTGCTGTAGTGCAAACAACATAAATTCGCTCAGTTGGTTAAAATCTCCGGTCCGTTCGGCCCCACCGCTACCGTATGCTCGATATGGGCGCTCAGCTTGCCGTCGGCCGTAACCACGGTCCAGTTGTCGTCCAGCGTACGGACCTCGTGGGTCCCCTCGTTGATCATCGGCTCGATCGCGATCACCAGCCCCTCCTTGAGAGGATAGCCGCTTTGCGGTTTCCCGAAATTGGGCACCTGCGGGTCTTCGTGGAGGTTCTGACCGATACCGTGACCGACCAGATCACGAACCACCGAATAGTTTTCCTGCTTCGCCACCCGGTCGACCGCATGGCCGATATCGCCGATCCGGTTGCCGGCCACCGCCTGCCCGATCCCCGCATCCAGCGCCCTGGCGGCGCACTCGAGCAGCCGTGTCTGATTCTTCCGGGGCTTGCCGATAATAAACGTGGCCGCCGCATCGGCGTAGAAGCTCCTGCGCACCACGCCCACATCCACACTGAGCAGGTCGCCATCGCGCAGGATATTCTCGCGGCTGGGAATCCCGTGCACCACCTGCTCGTTCAGCGAGGTGCAGAGCGTGCCGGGGAATCCGCCGTAGCCCTTGAACGCGGGCCGGCAATCGGGGTACGAGCCGATCAGGTTCTCCGCCGCCTCGTTGAGTTCCCAGGTGGAAACTCCCGGGACAACCAACTCCTTGACCCGGTTCAGGGTTTCGGCGACGATCTTGCCGGCCTCCCTGATCTTATCGATATCCGATCGTGTCTTTAAAAATACCATCGTTCCGCTACATTGTTCGTCGGCCGGGCACTTTCGATTTCTTCATGAAACCGTCGTAGTGACGCATCAGCAGGTGGCTCTCCATCTGCTGAATCGTATCCAGCGCGACGCCGACCACGATCAGCAAGCTGGTGCCGCCGAAATAGAACGGCACGTTGAGCCAGCGGTACATGTAAATCGGCAATACGGCGATCGCGGCCAGGAAAACCGATCCCGGCAGGGTAATCCTGGTCAGGACCTTGTCGATATATTCGGCGGTACGCGCTCCGGGCCTGATCCCCGGGATAAACCCTCCCTGGCGCTTGAAATTCTCCGCCAGGTCGACCGGGTTGAAAATCACCGCCGTGTAAAAGTAGGTAAAGAATACGATCATCAAGCTGTAAACCACCACATACGAATCGGTATTCGGCTGAAAGAAGCTCGTCACATCCTCCAGAAAACCACCGGGGGCCAGGAACGAACTCAAAGTCGCAGGCACCACGATAATCGACTGGGCGAAGATGATCGGCATCACGCCCGCGCTGTTGATCCGCAGCGGCAGGTGTGTCTGCTGGCCGCCCATCACCTTACGGCCCACCATCCGTTTGGGAATCTGGATCGGTATTTTGCGCGTGCCCAGGGTCATCACGATTACGCCGGCCACCACGGCCACCATCACCACACAGACCAGCAGCATCGGGATAATCCCGATCACGTCGTTGCGCAGCATCTCGATACTCTGGAACACCGCGGCGGGAAAGCGGTCGATAATGCTGAAAAAAATCAGCAGGCTCATGCCGTTGCCGATCCCGCGCTCGGTGATCTGCTCCCCCAGCCACATCACCATGATCGCGCCGGTGGTGAGTGTTACCACGGTGGTGACCCTGAACAGCCAGGGGTTATCCATGGTCACCGCGCCGAGGCTATCCAGCCAGGTGGCGATACCCACGCTCTGGATAAAAGCAAGCAGCACAGTGCAGTAACGCGTGTACTGCGTGATCTTCTTGCGGCCTTCCTCGCCCTCTTTCTGCAGCTTCTCGAAATAGGGGAACACCGGCGGCAGCAGCTGGAAAATAATCGAGGCGCTGATGTAGGGCATAATGCCCAGCGCAAACACGGTCGCCCGCTGCAGCCCGCCTCCGACGAACATGTCCATCAGTCCGAAGAAGGTGTCCTGCTGAGTGCTGAACCACTCCATCAGCCGGTTGACCGCGATTCCCGGCACCGTGATATGTCCACCGATCCGGTAGATCACGACGATCAGGAAAGTGAATCCCAGCTTACGCTTCAGCTCCGGTACATCAAAAATATTCCGCAGCCCCGCAGCCATTACAGCACCTCGACTTTGCCACCCGCGGCCTTAATCACCTCGCGGGCTTTGGCGCTGAAAGCGTTAGCTCTGACATTGACCGCAAAACTCAGCTTACCGCCGTCGCCCAGTACTTTCACCGGCTGGTCGGGCTTGCGGATCAGTCCCAGCCCGGCCATCGCCTGCGGGTCGAGGCTGTCGCGCTTGCCCGCCCGCTCGATATCCGAAAGGTTGACCACCTGGTAAGTCTTGCGGAACGGGTTATTGAACCCCCGCTTGGGAAGGCGCCGCTGGATCGGCATCTGTCCGCCCTCGAACCAGACGGGCATCTTGTTCTTGCCGCTGCGCGACTTCTGTCCATTTTCGCCGCGGCCACTGGTGCCGCCCCGACCGGAACCCCTGCCCCGTCCGACACGCTTGCGCCCGCGGGTAGCTCCCTCGGGTTTTTTCAATTCGCTCAGTTTCATTACACGCTCTCGGAAGTTCGATTACCGTTAGAGTTCAATGCCAGCGCACTGCAGAAAAACCAGCGGCGAACCGCCCGGTCAGGTGTTTTCCTCAACCCGGACCAGGTGGCTGACCCTGAAGATCATCCCGCGCACCGAAGGAGTGTCGTCGTGGATGACGGTTTTCTGGTGGTGGGTCAGCTTGAGTGCCTCCAAAGTGGCTTTCTGCTTTTTGTTCGAGCCGATCCCGCTCTTGATCTGGGTAATTTTCAGCTTTTTCGTCTTACTACTCACTGGTGGCCTCCACAACTACCTTGTCTCCGCCGGCCACTTCCTCGGGTGTCACTCCCCTGATCCTGGCCACTTTCTGCAGGGTCATCAGCCCTTTCAGACCCTCCATGGTAGCCTTGGCCATGTTGTGCGGATTGTTACTGCCCAGGGACTTGGAGAGGATGTTATGGATCCCGGCGCATTCGAGCACGGCGCGCACGCTGCTGCCGGCGATAACACCGGCGCCCGGAGCCGCCGGACGCAGCATCACGCGGCCCGCCCCGAAACGTCCCACAATCTCGTGCGGGATAGTCCCGCGGATCACCGAAACCTTGACGATATTCTTCTTGGCCGTCTCCATGCCCTTGCGGATCGCGTCGGCGACCTCGTTGGCCTTGCCCTTGCCCAGGCCGACACTGCCCTTGCCGTCGCCCACGGCCACGAGGGCGCTGAAGGAGAACCGGCGTCCACCCTTGACCACTTTGGCGCAGCGGTTGATTGAAATCACGTTTTCGATCAGGTCGCTTTTTTCTCTGTCACGCTTCATGTCTGCCACTTTAAATACTCCTTGCGGTGCACGGGGTTAGATCGCCGGTGTCAGAATTGGAGGCCGCCTTCGCGGGCTCCATCGGCAAACGCCTTGACCCGCCCGTGGAAGATATAGCCGTTGCGGTCGAAAACGATCTTCTCGATCCCTTTCTTGCGGGCTTTCTCGGCCAGCATCTTACCGACTTCCTTGCTTACCTCGATTTTTTTCTTGTCTTTGGAATCAATTTCCTTGCACAGCGAGGAGAGGCCCAGCAGGGTCGTGCCCCGGGTATCGTCGATTATCTGGCCCTGGATATTTCCCAGGGTCCGGGAGACCACCAGCCGCGGACGTTCCGGCGTGCCGGAAATGTGCTTGCGGATCCGGGCATGTCTCCTGGCTCTTGCACTCCTGCGGTCGAAAGCTTTCATCATCAGTTCCTGTTTCTGCAACATTTTGCGGAAGATCAATTCTTCCGAATACCAGTTTACACGCCGATAGTCGCGCCGGCCTTACCGGCCTTGCGGATAATCCGCTCGCCCTCGTAACGCACGCCCTTGCCCTTGTAAGGTTCCGGCGGACGGAAGGAGCGGATCTTGGCCGCGATCTCGCCCACCACCTGCTTGTCGATTCCCGTGACCACGATCTCGGTCAGCGAGGGAGTCTCGAAGGTGACATTTTCCGGTGGCGGAACGTCGATCTTATGCGAAAATCCCAGTTCGAGGGTCAGGGACTTGCCGGACATCTGGGCCCGGTAGCCCACACCCTCGATCAGCAGTTTCCTGGTGAATCCCTCGGTGACCCCGACAATCGCGTTATTGATCAGCGAACGGGTCAGTCCGTGCAGGCTACGGTTGAACTTATTGTCGTCGGGCCGCTTGACCAGGATCTCTTTTTCAGCGATCTCGACAATCATGTTGGGGTGAACGGTTTCGAAGTTCTTACCCCGTGGTCCCTCGACCACGATTTTGTCGCCCTCCCGGCTGACCTTGACGCCGTCGGGAACGGGGATCGGCATTTTTCCGATTCGGGACACTTGGGTCCTCTCCTGAATCTCAGTGTCGTTACTTTAGGATTGCCCGGTTCTTCTAGTGCTTCAGGCTCAGTGATTACCAGACGTGGGCAATCACTTCGCCACCGACATGCCTGGCCCGCGCCAGCCGGTCGGTCATCAGACCCTTGCTGGTGGAGATAATCGCCACACCCAGGCCGTTGCGCACGCGGCGGATCTGGTCCGCCCTGATGTAAACCCTGCGGCCGGGCTTGCTGATCTTACACAGGCCGATTACTGCCGGGGTTTCATCCATGCCGTAGCGCAGGTAAATCCTCAGGATATTCTGCGGCGGGTCCGTGATTTCCCTGAAGTTGGCGATCAGCTTTTCCTCCAACAGGATGCGAGCCATTTCCCTGACCAGCTTGCTGACCGGCACATCGACACGGATCTTCTTGGCCTGGTATCCGTTACGGATCCTGGTCAGCATGTCGGCGATTGGATCGGTCATCGTCATTGCGCCGTACTCTCCAAACTAATGGTTTTACAGTGTGAATGTCCCTGCGTCAACGTACGCGCCATCCGGTGCGCGCGGATTTGCCGCCCGAACTCTCTCTACCAGCTTGCCTTGCGCATGCCGGGAATCATCCCGTCCAGGGCCAGCTCGCGCAGACAGATCCGGCAGACGCCGAACTTGCGGTAGTAGCCGCGCGGCCGTCCGCAGCGCTGACAGCGATTGTACTGGCGAACCTTGAACTTCTGTTTTCTTTTCGCCTTGGCGATAAGGGCCTTCTTAGCCACTTTACCGTCCTTTCGTGAATACTCTTGAAGCGGTCCCTGCAGCGCTCATTCGGAGGCGATACAGGGTCTCCCGATCATTCAACAAATACATCACAAATACATTGCCTGCTCAGGCCACCTCTTCGGCCTTGGCGCCCTTCTGCAACGTTGTGGTGCGGAACGGCATGCCGAGTTCGCGCAGCAGGGCGAAAGCCTGGTCGTCACGCTCGGAGGAGGTGACTAAAGTAATGTCGATACCGTGGATCCCCTCGATCTTGTCGTAGTCTATCTCGGTGAAAGTCACCTGCTCCCTGACACCCAGCGTGTAGTTCCCGCGCCCGTCGAAACTCCTGGTCGGCAGACCGCGGAAATCCCGGATACGCGGGATCGCGATCGAGATCAGACGATCCAGGAACTCCCACATCCTGTTGCGGCGCAGGGTGACCCGGCAGCCGATTTTCATACCCTCGCGGAGCTTGAAATTGGAGATCGACTTCTTGGCGGTGGTAATGACCGCGTGCTGGCCGGTAATCTGGCGCAGTTCTTCCTGGGCAGCCTCCAGAGATTTCGGGTTCTGGATCGCATCGCCCATGCCGACGTTAAGCACGATCTTCACCAGGCGGGGGATCTGGTTGGCATTGGAGATTTCAAAATCCTCCTTGAGCCTGGGAACCACGGCTTTTTCGTAATGTTCTTTAAGCCTTGACATTGCTATGCTACCTGTCTACTTGAGTGATTCTGCCGCTTAGGATCACAATCGATTTCAGCGCCTACTTGGCGGCCTTGGTTTCGATCACCTCGCCACTGACAACGCTGATCCGGACTTTCGATCCCCTCTCGTCGTCCAGCTTCCGGCTGCTCACCCGCGTACCCTTGCCTGCCTTGTCGTCCCAGAGCATTACTTTACACAGGTTCATGGGCGCTTCCTTTTCCACGATCCCGCCCTGGGGGGTTTTCTGGGTCGGCTTGGTGTGGCGCTTGACCATATTCAGACCCTTGACAATCACGCGGCCGGCCTTGGGCAGGACCATGAGCACTTCGCCGGTCTGGCCCTTATAGTTGCCGCTGACCACCACAACTTTATCGCCTTTGACTATTCGCATGTCCAAATCACCCTGTCATGTTACCGGGTTTCGTTTATCAGAGCACTTCCGGGGCGAGCGAGATAATTTTCATGAACAGTTTTTCTCTCAGCTCGCGGGCAACGGGTCCGAAGATACGGGTGGCGCGCGGCTCCTTGCGCTCGTCGATAATCACCGCCGCGTTCTCATCGAACCGGATATAGGACCCGTCCTTGCGCCTCGTTTCCTTCTTACAGCGAACCACCACGGCCCGCGCCACCTCGCCCTTGCGCATGTTGCTGTTGGGCATGGCGTCCTTGACAGTTACAACGATAATATCGCCGACACGGGCGTAGCGGCGGCCCGAACCACCGAGAACCCTGATACAGAGGGCCTTTTTGGCGCCGGAATTATCCGCGATTTTAAGGATTGACTCTTGCTGAATCATTTTTCAACCGTCCGTATGCTTAGAAGTTGGCGCAGATCAGGTCCGCTGCTCCTCGCCGACGGAAAGGAGCTCCACCACGCGCCAGCGTTTCTGCTTGCTCAGCGGCCTGGTTTCGATGATTTTCACCATGCTGCCGACCTTGTACTCGTTATTTTCGTCGTGCGCCTTGAAATTCTTGATGCGGCGCACCGCTTTGCCGTAGAACGGGTGCTTGAACTGGCGCTCGACCTTGACCACGATGGTTTTGTCCATTTTGTCGCTCACCACTACCCCGATACGGGTTTTACGGTCATTGCGTTCCATCTTGACTCCGATTCACAGGTCATTCCTGCTGGTTGCGCTGTCTCATGAAAGCCAGCCTTCGCGCGGCGCGTCTACTGCGCCACGGCCTGGGACTGCCCTTCCATTTCTCTCAAAACTGTCCGGCAACGGGCGATATCCCGTCTCAGGTAACGTAACTGCAACGGGTTCTCGATATTGTGCACCGCGTTGCGGAAGGAGAGCCGGAAGTACTCTTCTTTCAACTCTCCCAGCTTGCCCCTGATCTCGTCTTCGGTCATGCTCCTGATTTCAAGAGCTTTCATCTTTACCCTCGCTTAGCGTATGCCTGGTTACCACCTTGCACTTGACCGGCAGCTTGTGGGCGGCCAGCCGGAGGGCCTCCATCGCCAGTTCGTGGCTCACGCCACCAATCTCGAACATGATTCTGCCGCTTTTGACCACGGCAACCCAGCCCTCGGGAGCGCCCTTACCCTTGCCCATCCGGGTCTCGGCCGGCTTTTTGGTAATCGGCTTATCCGGAAAAATGCGGATCCACACCTTACCGCCGCGGCGGATATGGCGGGTGAGAGCCACCCGGGCGGACTCGATCTGCCGGTTGGTGATCCAGGCCGGCTCAAGAGACTGCAGGCCGAACTCACCGAAGGAGACCGTGCTGCCGCGATAGGCCAGACCCCTCATCCTGCCGCGCTGCTGCTTGCGGTGTTTGACTCTTTTCGGAGAAAGCATTTCAGTTCACTCCCTTGCCCGCCCCTCCAGTCGCTATCGCGGCGCCTGGTGCGGGTTACCGTTCTCTAGTTACAGACTCTTCCCGTTCGCTCAATCCCGCCCCTCAGATGGGAGTGGCGTTCTACTCGATCTTGCCGGCCCGTTTCTGCTTGGAACGGATTACCTCGCCCTTGCAGATCCACACTTTGACACCGATAGTGCCGAAAGTTGTATTAGCCGTCGAGGTGGCGTAGTCGATATCGGCGCGGATCGTGTGCAGCGGAACGCGACCTTCGTGGTAGCCCTCGCTGCGGGCGATTTCCGCACCGCCCAAGCGACCGCCGGCGATAATCTTCACACCCTGGGCGCCCATGCGCATCGCGCTGGTGACCGCTTTCTTCATGGCCCGGCGGAAACTCACCCGCTGTTCGAGCTGGAACGCGATCCCGTCGGCAACAAGCTGGCCGTCCAGTTCAGGAGTCTTGATCTCCTCGATTTTGATGAAGATTTCGTCCTTGGACAGATGAGCCAGCTCGTCACGCAGCTTGTCCACTTCCTGCCCCTTGCGGCCGATGACCACCCCGGGCCTGGCGGTGTGGATGATCACGGTCATTTTCTGCGGCGTCCGTTCGATCACCACCAGGCTGATCGCCGCGTGGCTCATCCTGCTGTGGATGTACTTACGGATCAGCTCGTCTTCCTTGAGCATGGGGCCGAAATTCTTGTCGGTGTACCATACTGAGCGCCACTGCTTGACCACGCCAAGCCTGAAACCGATCGGGTGTGTCTTCTGACCCACTGCTGACTCTCCTTGCAACTGTATAGAGTCCCGCGGAAAACCCTTCGCCGCTTCCGGCCCTCAGGGCGCGGGACCCATGTGATTACTGCCCTGCTTCAGGTTCCGGAATATCGAGTTCAACGCTAATGTGGCTCGAGCGTTTGAGGATCGGGGTAGCCCGGCCCATCGCCCGGGGACGCCAACGCTTGTAGGTCGGTCCCTGGTCGACCCTGATACTGTGCACTGTAATCTCGTTCGTATCCAGATCGAAACTGCCCAGTTGATTGACCGCGTTGCTGTAGGCCGACTGGACCAGCTTGCGAACCGGCTCGGCGGCGGCTTTCCTGGTGAAACGCAGGATATTGAACGCTTCCTCCAGGTCCTTGCCCCGGATAAGGTCGATCACCAGTTTTACCTTGCGCGAACTGATACGCACGAACCTTGCTTTAGCTGTCGCAATCATTTTGCCGTTCTCTGTCTTGTTGGTTAAGCTCTCAACACCCATCATCGGATACAGTCCCCGCAGGGACAGCCGCCCGCTGACGGCAATGCTACCTCTTCTTGGCCGTGCGCTCTGCGAGCTTACCGCCGTGGCCGCGGAAGAACCGGGTGGGCGAAAACTCGCCCAGCTTGTGCCCCACCATGTTCTCGGTCACATAGACCGGGATGAACTTGTTGCCGTTGTGCACGGCCAGCGTGTGGCCGACAAACTCCGGGCTGATAGTGGAACGGCGCGACCAGGTTTTGATAACCTTCTTTTCCCCGGCCTCGTTCATCCGATCGACCTTCCGCTGCAGCGAAGGCTCGATATAGGGTCCTTTTTTCAGCGATCTCGTCATAAATGCCAATTACCGGTTAAGTTTTACTTTCTCTTCGTCCTGCGCCTGACAATCAACCTGTTGCTGGCCTTGTTGCGACGGCGGGTGTTGTTACCCTTGGTCGCCTTGCCCCAGGGCGTGCAGGGGTGGCGTCCGCCGCTGGTGCGGCCCTCGCCGCCGCCCATCGGGTGGTCCACAGGGTTCATCGCCACGCCGCGGACATGGGGCCTGCGACCCAGCCAGCGCCTGGCGCCGGCCTTGCCATAGTTGATACCCATGTGCTCCTGGTTGCCGATTTCGCCGATCGTGCCCATGCACTCGCGGGGAACCAGCCTGACCTCGCCCGATGGCATCTTGCAGTGGACATAGCGGCCCTCCTTGGCCACGACCTGGATTCCTGCTCCGGCACTGCGGGCAACCTGCCCGCCCTTGCCGGGCTTGAGCTCCACGTTGTGCACTATCGTGCCCATGGGAATCTCGCTGAGCGGCAGGGCGTTGCCGTTATTGATATCGCTGCCCGGCCCGGCCTCGATAATGTCGCCCACCCGCAATCCCTTGCAATGTAGGATATAGCGTTTCTCTCCATCTGCGTACTTGACCAGGCAGATGAACGGGGTGCGGTTGGGATCGTATTCGATCGACGCCACCCGGCCCTTGACGCCGTGCTTGTTCCGCTTGAAATCGATCACGCGGTAACGGCGCTTGGCGCCGCCGCCACGAAAGCGGACAGTGATGTGCCCGTCGTTGTTGCGTCCGCCCGTCTTTTTCATCGGGGCCAGCAGCGACTTCTCCGGCTTGTCGGTGGTCAGCAGGTCGTAGGCGTTAATCGAACGGAACCTGCTGGCACTCGTTATCGGTTTCAGTTTCTTCAGAGCCATTTGCTCGTTACCCGGCTATGGATTAAACACCTTCAAACAATTCGATATGGTCGTCGGCGGCAAGCGAGACGAACGCTTTTTTCCACGATGACCTGCGGCCCTGACTGCGTCCCTGCTTCTTGAGCTTGCCCAGGCGGTTCTGCAGCCTGACCTTGGTAACCCTCACGCCGAACAGTTCCTCGACAGCCGCCTTGACGTCGTGCTTGGAAGCGGCCACATCGACCTCGAAACAGTACTGGTTCTCGGTCTCGCGCAGCAGGTCACTTTTTTCAGTCAGCAGCGGCCGTTTTATGATCTGATGCTGATCCTTCATTGCCAACTCGCTTCAGTTTTTTGATTACGCTTTTTTCGATTACCAGCTTGTCGGCCAGCAACACATCGTAAGCGTTGCAATCGGTGAAGTTCTTCATCGCCACCCGGGCGATATTGCGCATCGATTTCCAGGCCATCTGCCTGCCGCCGTCCACCATCACCAGCACCTTGCCCTCGCCGGCGCCGATGCAGTCAAGCAGGGCGGCCGCGCGGGAAGTTTTCGGCTCGTCGAAAGTCAGGTCCTCGACCACCACAACCGCCCCGTCCTCGGCGGCCTTGGCGCTCAGCGCGCTGGCCAGGGCCTTGCGGCGCACCTTGCGCGGCACCCGGACATCGTAGTCTTTGGCCAGCGGCCCGAAAGTGGTGCCGCCCCCGCGCCAGATCGGACTGCGGCGCGTTCCCGCGCGCGCCCGGCCGGTACCCTTCTGCCGCCAGGGCTTGCTAGTGGAGTAATTGACCTCGCTGCGCGTTTTCGTATTGGCGTCGCCCTGGCGCTTGTTGGTCAGGGTGGCGTTGACCGAATAGTAGACAGCGGCCTCGCTCGGATCGGTACCGAAATAGCTGTCCGGCAGACCGATCCGGCCGGCCTTTTCTCCGTTTTCCTTCAACACCGCTACTCGTTTCATCAGTATCCTCAGAAACTTGAACCGTCTCGAACGGTCCCGATTTAAGCAAGCAATCTTATTTCTTCTTGAAAACAGTCACCAGGCCGCTGGCCGGACCCGGCACCGCACCCCTGACAAACAGGCGGTTGCCCTCGGTGTCGACCTTGGCCACTACCAGGTTACGGACTTTCTGGTTCGCGTTGCCGTACTGGCCGGGCATCTTCTTGTTCTTCCAGACCCGCGCGGGATCAGCAGATGCTCCGATCGAGCCGGGTACGCGATGGGCGGTGTTGCCGTGAGTGGCATCGCCGCCGCTGAAGCCGTAGCGCTTGATAACGCCCTGGAAACCGCGTCCCTTGGTCACGCCGCTGACATCCACGCCCTCGCCGGCCTCGAACATCCCGACATTCAATTCCTGGCCGAGCTCGCAAGAGGCCGCGTCCTCGATCCGGAACTCGCCCAGGGATTCGGGATAGTAGTCCGCGGCGGCTTTCGCCAGATGGCCCTGCTCCGGTTTGGTGATATTCTTGGGCTTGCGCTCGCCGAATCCCACCTGCACCGCGTTGTAGCCGTCCTTCTCAGCGGTCTTGATCTGGGTGACACGGCACGGACCGGCCTGGATCACAGTCACCGGGACCATCATACCGTCGTCATCGAAAATCCTGGTCATTCCGACCTTTTTACCGATCAGTCCAAGCATTACTACCTCATTAAGGCCCTTGTTAAACCGACTCAGCCGGTCAAGCGCAATTCGTCACGGCACGACAGGCAACGTCCGGGGCGGTATCAGGTCTTGATCTCGATATCGACCCCGGCCGGCAGATCGAGCTTGGTAAGCGCATCGATAGTCTGCGGCTTACTGTTGTAGATCTCGATCAGGCGTTTGTGCGTGCGGATCTCGAACTGCTCGCGGCTTTTTTTGTCAATGTTCGGCGAACGGTTGACCGTAAACACGCTGCGGCGCGTGGGCAGCGGGATCGGGCCCACCACCTCGGCGCCGGACTCGACCGCGGTCCTGAAAATATCCTCGGTCGAGCGGTCAATCAACGCGTGGTCAAACGATTTAAGCCGGATGCGAATCTTCTGTCCCTGCACTTGTTCCTCTTTATCTGCAAAAAGTAACTACTCGATAATCTCGGTAACGACACCGGCGCCCACCGTGCGGCCGCCCTCGCGGATAGCAAAGCGCAGCTCCTTCTCCATCGCTATCGAGGTGATTAACTCCACGGTCAGCTCCACGCTGTCGCCCGGCATCACCATCTCCACGCCCGAGGGCAAACTCGCCGAGCCAGTCACATCGGTCGTGCGAAAGTAAAACTGCGGACGGTAACCCTCGAAAAACGGCGTGTGGCGGCCGCCCTCTTCCTTCTTCAGCACGTACACCGTTCCCTTGAACTTCGTGTGCGGCGTGATCGAGCCCGGCTTGGCGATCACCTGGCCCCGCTCCAGCTCTCGCTTGTCTACTCCGCGAAGAAGCAATCCCACATTATCTCCCGCCTGTCCGTCATCAAGCAGCTTGCGGAACATCTCCACACCCGTCACCACGCTCTTGCGGCTGTGGCCCATCCCCAGTATCTCCACTTCCTCGCCGACCTTGATCTTCCCCCGCTCGATTCGTCCGGTGCCTACCGTGCCACGGCCCGTGATCGAAAACACGTCCTCCACCGGCAGCAAAAACGGCTTGTCCGTCTCACGTACCGGCTCCGGGATGTAGTTGTCGATCGCATCCATCAGCTCGTCGATACACTTCGTATCTTCCGCGCCAGGCTCGCCGCTCTCCAGCGCCTTCAATGCACTGCCCTTGATCACCGGAATATCATCGCCCGGAAACTCGTAGCTGCTCAAAAGCTCCCGTACCTCAAGCTCCACCAACTCCAACAGCTCCGGATCGTCCACCTGGTCAACCTTGTTCAAAAACACCACGATATACGGCACGTTAACCTGGCGGGCCAGCAATACGTGCTCCCGCGTCTGGGGCATCGGACCATCGGCCGCGCTCACCACCAAAATCGCCCCGTCCATCTGGGCCGCGCCCGTGATCATGTTCTTCACGTAGTCGGCGTGTCCCGGACAGTCAACGTGTGCGTAATGCCGGTTCTCCGTCTCGTACTCCACGTGTGCCGTGGCGATCGTGATCCCCCGCTCCCGCTCCTCCGGTGCCTTGTCGATCGCGTCAAACGGGACATAGTCGGCCAGACCCCGCTTCGAAAGTACCTCCGTGATCGCCGCGGTCAACGTCGTCTTGCCGTGGTCTACGTGGCCGATCGTGCCCACGTTTACATGCGGCTTCGTCCGCTCAAACTTCTTCTTTGCCATTTTGGCATCTCCTTGCGTTTTTTTATTCCTACAGTTTCTTTCGTCGCTCTATCCGGCAGTCTTACGGCTCGGTCAGCCGACCAGAATCGCCTCGGCCTTTTCCCTGCTGACTTCCTCGTAGTTGGAAAACTGCATGGAAAACACCGCCCGGCCCTGAGTAAGCGAGCGCAGACTGGTGGCATAACCAAACATGTTTCTCAGCGGGACCGTGGCGTTGACAACCTGAGCCTCTTTTTTCTGGCTCATGCCGCGGACCTTGGCCGCGCGGCTGGCGAGATCGCCCATCACGTCGCCCAGATACTCGGACGGGACGGTGATCTCGACATCGAACACCGGCTCGAGCAGTCTCACTCCGGCCTTGCGGACAGCGTCCTTGACCGCCATGGAGCCGGCGATCTTGAACGTCATCTCGCTGGAGTCGACCTCGTGGTGGGAACCGTCGATCAGCCTGGCCTGGATGTCGACCAGCGGGTAACCCGCATCGCCGCCGCTGACCAACGCCTCGCGCACTCCCTGCTCCACCGACGCAATATACTCGCGGGGAACCGAGCCGCCGACAACCTTGTTCTCGAAATGGAAACCCTTGCCGCGCTCCAGGGGCTCGAACTCCATTTTTACATGGGCGAACTGGCCGCGACCGCCGGTCTGGCGGACAAACTTGACTACGATCTTCACCGGCCTGGCCAGGGCCTCGCGGTAGGCCACCTGGGGCTCGCCCACGTTGGCCTCCACTTTAAACTCGCGCAGCATGCGGTCGACCAGGATTTCGAGATGCAACTCGCCCATGCCGGAAATCAGGGTCTGGCCCGTGTCCTCGTCGATCCGCACCTGGAAAGTCGGGTCTTCCTCGGAGAGCTTCTCCAGTGCCGCGTCCAGCTTGTCCTGATCGGCCTTGGTCTTGGGCTCGATAGCCACCGAGATCACGGGCTCGGGGAACACCATCCGCTCCAGGATAATCGGGTGGCCCTGCTCGCAGAGCGTATCGCCGGTGCGCGCCTGTTTGAGTCCCACCACGGCGGCGATATCACCGCAATAGAGGTGGTTGCGCTCTTCGCGTTTGTTGGCGTGCATCTGCAGGATACGGCTGATCCGCTCCTTGCGGCCCTGCGTACTGTTACTGATATGCGTTCCGGCTTTGAGCACGCCGCTGTAAGCGCGCACGAAAGTCAGCCTGCCCACATAGGGGTCGGTCATGATCTTGAAGGCCAGCCCGGCGAACGGCTCGTCGTCGGCCGGCTTGCGCTCCACCAGTTCCTCTTCCTGCTGGGGAAGGTGTCCCACCACCGGCGGCACGTCAATCGGCGAGGGCAGGTAATCGGTGATAGAGTCGAGCAGCTTCTGCACGCCCTTGTTCTTGAACGCGCTGCCGCAGAGGACGGGGATTACATCGACAGCGCAGGTAGCCTTGCGGATCGCCCGCTTGAGCAACTCTTCGTCTTCGGCATCGACACGTTCGTCCTCGAGATATTTGTGCATCAGATCGTCATCGAAATCGGAGAGCGCTTCAAGCAGGTCGTAACGGTACTTTTTGGAGGTCTCCAGCAGGTCTTTAGGGATTTCGACTTCCTCGTAAACCGCGCCCAGGCTGCTATCCTGCCAGACAATGCCTTTCATGCGGACCAGGTCGACCAGGCCGGTGAACAACTCCTCGGTGCCGAACGGGATCTGCAGTATCAGCGGCCTGGCGCCGAGACGCTCCTTCATCATTTCCACGGCATGAAAAAAATCGGCGCCCGCGCGGTCCATTTTATTGACAAACGCGATCCGGGGCACCTGGTAACGGTCGGCCTGACGCCAGACCGCCTCGCTTTGCGGCTCCACGCCGCCGACAGCGCAGAACACCACCACCGCGCCATCGAGCACCCGCAGGCTGCGCTCCACCTCGACCGTGAAATCGACATGGCCGGGGGTATCGATAATATTGATCCGGTGATCGTCCCAGAAGCAGGTAGTGGCTGCGCTGGTGATAGTAATCCCGCGCTCTTTCTCCTGCTCCATCCAGTCCATGGTGGCCGCACCCTCATGGACCTCGCCCATGCGGTGCAGCCTGCCGGTATAGAACAGGATGCGCTCGGTTATGGTAGTCTTACCGGCATCGATATGCGCCAAGATGCCGATATTCCTGATCCTGTCAAGCGGTATTCTTCTGGACATTTTCCTTAACTTCGTCCTTTCAACTATCCAACTTCGCCCTAACTGCGACAATTGGCATAAAACGCCGCCCCACGAATACTCAAAAGGGCGGCGAAAAAAGACGTCAGTAAGAAGACCCGCTTCGTCACGCTGAGACCCATGCCCGCCAGGCAGGCTCCGAGTGTACGAGAGCGGGAATTACCACCGGTAATGGGCGAACGCCCGGTTGGCCTCGGCCATCCGGTGGGTATCTTCCTTTTTCTTGACTGTACTTCCTTCGTTGCGATAAGCCGCTGTCAATTCCGCGGCCAGCCTTTCATACATTGTCTTTTCGCTGCGGGCTCTGGCGAAGCCGATCAGCCAGCGGAGCGCCAGCGCCGTGCGTCTGTCCGGCCTGACCTCGACCGGCACCTGGTAGGTGGCGCCACCCACGCGACGACTTTTGACCTCCAGGGCAGGCTTGGTGTTATTGACCGCCTGCTTGAACACGTTCAGTCCCGGCTGTCCGGTTTTTTCCTCCACCAGCGCCAGGCTGCGGTAGAAAATGTTCTCTGCCGTGCTTCTCTTGCCGTCAAGCATCATGCAGTTGATAAACTTGGTGACAAGCGTGCTCTGGAACCTGGGGTCCGGCTGAATCTCTCTTTTTTCCGCTACTTTTCTTCTCGACATCTAGCTAGTCCGCTCGCTAATCATTATTTTGGTTTTTTGGTGCCGTACTTGCTCCGGCCCTTTCTACGATCATCGACACCGCTGGCGTCCAGCGTGCCGCGGATGATATGGTAACGCACACCGGGCAAATCCTTGACTCGCCCGCCCCGGATCAAAACGATCGAGTGCTCCTGCAGGTTATGCCCCTCGCCGGGGATATAGGAAGTCACCTCGAAGCCGTTGGTCAAGCGCACGCGGGCCACCTTGCGCAGAGCCGAGTTCGGCTTCTTGGGCGTAGTGGTGTAGACCCTGGTGCAAACCCCCCTGCGCTGCGGGCAGCCGGCAAGCGCCGGTGCATTGGTCTTGCTCTTGATTTTTTTCCTGCCCTTGCGGACCAACTGATTGATACTCGGCAAAAAACCTCCGTAAAAGTAAAGAGTCTTTAAAAATAGTCAGTTAATTCTCATTTGTCAACCTTAAACAACTCATTTTAACCCTTATCGGAAGCCGCTTTCCACCGCCGGGGGTGCGTCCTGCCGGGGGCCTCAAATTCAGGTCACCGGCGCGCGAAAATAACGCTTTATTACGCCGCTGCAACGCAACCGGTCAGAGCTGAATTTCCTGCTCGATCACGGTTTCCCTGTCGGCTTCGGCCTCCTCCTCGGCGCTCTTGGGGAAAATCACGTCCTTGTAGCGCAGAAGTCCGGTCCCGGCGGGGATCGGATGGCCGATAATGATATTCTCTTTCAAGCCCTGCAGGTCGTCGCGAAGCCCGTTGATCGCGGCCTCGGTCAGCACACGGGTGGTCTCCTGGAAGGAGGCCGCCGAGATGAAACTGCTGGTGGTCAGGCTGGCCTTGGTGATTCCCAGCAGCAGAGGCATGCTGGTGGCCGGCTCGCCGCCCTCGGTGATTATCCGCTCGTTCTCGCGGCGGAAGTGGTGCTTGTCCACATTCTCGCCCTCGAGGAAGTTGGTGTCACCGGGATTGACGATACTGACCTTGTTCAGCATCTGGCGCACGATGACGCCGATATGCTTGTCGTTGATCTTTACGCCCTGCAGGCGGTAGACCTCCTGGATCTCGTTGAGCAGGTACTCCTGCACCGCGCGCGGCCCCTTGATCTTGAGGATGTCGTGCGGGTTGATCGGGCCCTCGCTCAGACGGTCGCCGCTGCGCACCCAGTCGCCCTCGTGCACCCGGAGGTGCTTACCGTAGGGGATAAGGTACTCACGGAGTTCGCCAACCTCGGGGGTGACGATGATCTGGCGGTTGCCGCGCACAATCTTGCCGAATGTCACGCGCCCGTCGATTTCGGTGATAACCGCCGGGTCCTTGGGCTTGCGCGCCTCGAACAGCTCGGCCACTCGCGGCAGGCCGCCGGTGATATCACGGGTCTTGTAGATGTCGCGGCCGAGCTTGGCCAGGATCGTACCGGCAGCCAGCTCGTCCTTGTCGTTGATCAGCAGGTTGGCGCCGGTGGGGATAATGTAATCCCGGATTTTCTTGCCCTTCTTATCGACAATCTCGATATGGGGGTGATATGCTTTCTCGCGGTCGTCGATAATCACGCGCTGACGGCGGCCGGTGATTTCATCCAGCTCCTCGCGCAGGGTGATATCCTCGACTATATCGGCGAAACGGACCTTGCCCTTCACGTCGGTCAGGATCGGATTCGAGTGCGGGTCCCACTCGAAGAGCAACTGCTCCTTCTCCACTTTCTGCTTGTTCTTGACATGCACCACCGAACCGTAGGGGACGTTGGTGCGGCCGCGGACACGGTCCTCACCGTCCTTGATCACAATCTCGCCATCGCGGCTGACCACCACCAGTTCGCCATCGGCATTTTTCACGGTACTGATTTCGTCGTATTCCACCGACCCGTCTACCGGCGAACTCTTGTGGCTCTGGGCCGCGATCCTGCTGGCGGTACCGCCGTAATGGAACGTACGCAGGGTGAGCTGGGTGCCGGGCTCGCCGATACTCTGAGCGGCGATAATCCCGACAGCCTCGCCGATTTCCACCGGCCGCATGGTGGCCAGGTCGCGGCCGTAGCATTTCTGGCACAAGCCGCGCTCGCTCTCACAGGTCAGCACCGAGCGGATCCTGACGTTTTCGATTCCGCTCCCGTCGATAGTCGCGGCTTCCTCCTCGGCGATCTGGTTGCCGGCCTTGACAATTACGATCGTGTTGCCGTTGGCATCCTTGTTGATCGGGTCGATCACGTCCTCGAGCGCCACACGGCCGACAATCCTGTCGCGCAGCGGCTCGATAATTTCCTCGCCTTCCTTCAGGGCGCTGATATCCAGTCCCAGGATGGTTCCGCAGTCTTGCTCGGTTATGGTCACGTCCTGGCAGACATCCACCAAGCGGCGGGTAAGGTAGCCGGCGTCGGCGGTTTTCAGCGCGGTGTCAGCCAGCCCTTTGCGGGCGCCGTGGGTGGAGATGAAGTACTCCAGCACGGAGAGTCCCTCGCGGAAATTGGAGGTGATCGGCGATTCGATAATCTCACCGATCTGGCCCGTGATTTTCTTCTGCGGCTTGCCCATCAGCCCCCGCATGCCGGCAAGCTGGCGGATCTGCTCGCGGCTGCCGCGGGCGCCCGAGTCGGCCATCATGTAGATCGGGTTGAACCCGTCGTTGCTCTTGCGCAGGGCGATAAACATCTCCTTGGCCACATCGCTGGTGGTGTGAGTCCAGATGTCGATCACCTTGTTGTACCGCTCACCGTCGGTGATAGCGCGCTGTTTGTAGGCCTTCGTTATCCGGTCAACGTCGTTGCGGGCCGAGGTCAGCAGCTCTTCCTTGCGCTTGGGAATCAGCATGTCGGTGACTCCGACCGTGATACCGGCCCAGGTGGCGTAACAGAAACCGAGGTCCTTGAGGTCATCCAGCAGCTGCACCGTGCGCTTGTGCCCGGCCTCGCGATAGGACTTGAACACCAGATCGCTCAGGACGTCTTTTTTCATTACCTTATTTATAAAGCCCAGCTCCTCGGGGAGGATCTGGTTGAAAATCACGCGGCCGACAGTGGTATCGAGCCAGTGATCTCCGACCTTAAGGCTGATCTTGTCGTGAAGTTCGAGCCGGCCGTTTTCGTGCACGCGGATCGCATCGTTCTGGTCGATAAACTTCATCGGCTCGTAGCCCTCCGGCTCGATATGGCGGTTGCGGGTCAGGTAGTAGCAGCCCAGGACAATATCCTGGCTGGGACTGGCCACCGGAGTCCCGTTCGAGGGCAGCAGGAGGTTGTTGGCGCTGAGCATCAGCACCCGGCACTCGATCTGGGCTTCGTAGGAGAGCGGCACGTGGACCGCCATCTGGTCGCCGTCGAAATCGGCGTTGAACGCCGGACAGACCAGCGGGTGCACGCGGATCGCCTTGCCCTCGACCAGGATCGGCTCGAACGCCTGGATCCCCAGCCTGTGAAGCGTGGGCGCGCGGTTGAGCAGCACGGGGTGGTCGCGGACAATCTCTTCGAGGATATCCCAGACCTCGGGCTGCTCTTTCTCGACCAGTTTCTTGGCGCTCTTGACAGTCTGGACGAAGCCTTTTTCTTCCAGTTTGCGGATGATAAAGGGCTTGAACAGCTCCAGGGCCATAATTTTGGGCAGGCCGCACTGATGGAGTTTCAGTTCCGGGCCGACCACGATCACCGAACGGCCGGAATAATCCACGCGCTTGCCGAGCAGGTTCTGACGGAAACGGCCCTGTTTGCCTTTGAGCATGTCGCTCAGGCTCTTGAGCGGGCGTTTGCCGCGACCGCGGACCACGCGGGTGCGGCGGCCGTTGTCGAACAGGGCGTCCACCGATTCCTGCAGCATCCGTTTCTCGTTGCGCAGGATCACCTCGGGGGCGCGCATTTCGACCAGCTTCTTGAGCCGGTTGTTGCGGTTGATCACCCGGCGGTAGAGATCGTTCAGATCACTGGTGGCGAACCGGCCGCCCTCCAGGGGCACCAGCGGTCGAAGGTTGGGCGGAATCACCGGCACGACGTCCATGATCATCCACTCCGGGTTGTTGCCCGAGAGACGGAAAGCCTCGACCACCTTGAGCCTTTTGAGCAGACCCTTCTTGCGGTGCGGCGAGGTCTCGACCTTGACCAGGGAACGCAGTTCGCTGGAAACGTCCTCGATATCGATCTCGCCCAGCAGGAGCTTGATCGCGTTGGCGCCGATTCCGGCCTTGAAGCCCTCGTAGCCGGCTTCCTCGGCGTCCAGGTACTCGTCCTCGCCGATCAGGTCGCGTTTCTTAAACTTGCTGTTTCCCGGCTCGATAACCACGTAGTTGGCGTAGTACAGCACTTTTTCCAGATCGCGGAGCGTCATGTCCAGCAGATAGCCCATCCGGCTGGGCAGGCTCTTGAAGAACCAGATATGGGCGACCGGCACGGCCAGTTGGATGTGGCCCATCCGCTCGCGGCGCACGCGGCTGAGTGTCACCTGCACGCCGCACTTGTCGCAGATCACGCCGCGGTAGCGGATACCCTTGTATTTGCCGCAGTTGCACTCCCAGTCCTTGACCGGGCCGAAGATCTTTTCGCAGAACAGGCCGTCGCGCTCGGGCTTGAAACTACGGTAGTTGATCGTCTCCGGCTTGGTAACCTCGCCGTAACTCCACTGCTTGATCTGGTCGGGAGAGGCAATACTGATCTGAATGTACTTGAAAGAGTTTCGTCTGCTCTCGCGCGGGTTTCTCAGATCTATCATGTGCACCCTCTTGAGGGTAAAATTGAAAGTTTCTCAAATTATTCCAGTTAACAAGCTGCGGCCTCAGGGGCCCGGGAGTCCTCAGTCGTCATCCTTGCCCAGCACCACCGACAGGCCCAGGCTCTGCAGCTCCTTAATCAGCACGTTGAAACTTTCCGGTGTACCCGGCTCGGGCAGGTTGTCGCCCTTGACAATCGCCTCGTACACCTTGCTGCGGCCCACGACATCGTCGCTCTTGACCGTCAGCATCTCCTGTAGAGTGTGGCTCGCCCCGTGGGCCTCCAGGGCCCAGACCTCCATCTCGCCGAAACGCTGTCCGCCGAACTGGGCCTTGCCGGCCAGCGGCTGCTGGGTAACCAGTGAATAGGGGCCGATCGAGCGGGCGTGGATTTTGTCTTCCACCAGGTGGCTCAGCTTGAGCATGTAGATATAGCCGACCGTTACCGGGGAGTCGAATTTCCGGCCGCTGCGCCCGTCGCGCAACTCAATCTTGCCCTTGGCCGGCAGGTTGGCCTTCTCCATCAGCTCGAAAATCTCCTCCTCGCTGGCGCCGTGGAACACCGGCGTCTCGACATCCATGCCGAGCAGGCGGGCCGCATAGCCGAGGTGCGTTTCCAGAATCTGGCCGACGTTCATCCGGCTGGGCACACCCAGGGGGTTGAGGACGATTTCCACCGGGGTCCCGTCGGGCAGGAACGGCATATCCTCCTCGGGGACGATTTTGGCCACGATACCCTTGTTGCCGTGACGGCCGGCCATCTTGTCGCCGACAGCCACTTTGCGCTTCTCGGCCACGTACACCTTGACCAGCTGCACCACGCCGGGCGCAAGCTCATCGGGAGCCTTGATCTTTTCTTCCTGGGACTTGGCATATTTCCTGGCCGTTTCGATCCTCGCCTCGGTCTCGGACACCAGGCTCTTGATCTGCTCGGTTACTTCGTTCTTCTCGACCGTGATCGTACCGATTTCGATCTTGTTCCAGTCGATGTCCTTGATCATCGCGGCCGTCAGTTTTGTGCCTTTCTTGAACTGCTGCTTCTCGGTGTCTTTGTTGAACAGGCAGACCACTTTCCGGTTCCTGAGCAACTTGGCAAGCTGCTCGCAGGTGAACTCGCGGATGGCCTTGATTTTCTCTCTTTCGCGGTGTCGCTCCTGCTCCAGCTGGGCCGAGTGGTCGTCGGTGATCAGCGGATCATCGATCAGGCGGCTGAACACCTTGACGTCGATCACCACACCCTCGATTCCGGGCGGGATTTTCAGCGAGGTGTCCTTGACGTCGCCGGCCTTGTCGCCGAAAATGGCTTTCAGCAGACGCTCCTCGGGGCTGAGCTCGGTTTCGCCCTTGGGGCTGACCTTGCCGACCAGGATGTCGCCGGGGCCGACTTTGGCGCCGATACGGACAATCCCGCGCTCATCGAGATTGCGCACCGCGTCCTCGCCCACGTTGGGGATCTCGGCGGTGATTTCCTCGGTGCCGCGCTTGGTGTCGCGCACCTGGATGTCGAGTTCCTGGATATGGATCGAGGTGAACTTGTCGTCCTTGATCAGTTTTTCGCTGATCGCAATCGCGTCCTCGTAGTTGTAGCCGTACCAGGGCATGAACGCGCAGAGCATGTTGACGCCCAGGGCGAGCTGGCCGCGGTCGCTGGAGGCCCCGTCGGCGATAATGTCATCCTTCTTGATTTTCTGTCCCAGGTCGACCAGGGGGCGACGGTTGATCGCGGTGTCCTGGTTGGTGCGTTGAAACTTGCTCATCCTGTAGGTATCGCGCTCCGGCATGGCGTTGAACAGGCCGGTTTCAGTCCGCTCTTTCTCGTTAACCAGGACCACGATCTGCCCGGCATCGACATATTCCACCACTCCGCCGCGGCGGGCGGTGATCACCGTGCCGCTGTCGCGGGCCACGCGCTCCTCGAGTCCGGTCCTGACCACCGGGGCCTCGGGATTGAGCAGGGGCACCGCCTGGCGCTGCATGTTGGACCCCATCAGCGCGCGGTTGGCGTCATCGTGCTCAAGGAACGGGATCAGCGCCGCGGCCACGCTTACCAACTGAGCCGGAGCCACATCGATAAAGTTGATTTCCCTGGGCGGCACGCGAAGGTAGTCGTTGCGCTTACGGCAGAGGATCAGATCGTTGACGAGCTTGCCGTCCTTATCGGTGGCCGCGTTGGCCTGGGCAATCACGTACTTGCCCTCCTCGAACGCGTCCATGTAGACGACCTTCTCGGTCACCTTGCCATTGGTCACCTTGCGGTAGGGAGTTTCGATAAACCCGAGCTCATTGATCTGGGCATAGGTGGTCAGGCTGGTGATCAGGCCGATATTCGGTCCTTCCGGCGTCTCGATCGGGCACATCCGGCCGTAGTGGCTGAAATGCACGTCGCGGACCTCGAAGCCCGCCCGCTCGCGGGTAAGACCGCCGGGGCCCAGGGCGCTGAGGCGGCGCTTATGGGTCAGTTCGGCCAGGGGGTTGGTCTGGTCCATGAACTGCGAGAGCTGGCTGGAGCCGAAAAAGGCGTTGATCACGGCACTGATCGTCCGGCTGTTGACCAGGCCGTCGATCTTCAGGCCCTCGTTGCTCTGCAGGCTCATTCGCTCCTTGATCAGGCGCGCCATCCGGTTGAGTCCCAGGCTGATCTGGTTGGCCACCAGCTCACAGACACTGCGGATGCGGCGGTTGCCCAGGTGATCGATATCGTCGATCTCGCCCTGGCCCTCGCTGAGGGCCACCAGGTAGCTGATCACGGCGATAAAGTCTTCCTGGGTCAGCGTGGTAACGTCCTCGCTGATTTTCAGGTTCAAGCGCTGGTTGATCTTGAAACGGCCCACCAGGCCGAGGTCGTAGCGCTTGGGGTTGAAGAACAGCTTGTCGATAAAGTCGCGGGCGATCTCCATGTTCGGCGGGTCACCGTTACGCAGCGCCTGGTAAATACGGGTCAGCGCTTCTTCCTCGTTATGGCAGTTGTCCTTGAGCAGGGTATTTTTGATCAACTTGTTCTCGAGACCCTTGGTGGCCGGCTCGTAGATATCGATCTTGTCGAACCCCTTCTGCTGAAGGCTGCGGGCCAGCGAACTGGTAAGCTCCTGCCCCAGTTCGGCCACAACCTCGCCGCTCTCCTTGTCCACGAGTTCCTTGGCAAGCAGGTAGGGGGTCGAGGCCTCGCGCTTGCGGCGGCTTTTGCCGGCAATTTTCTTCAACTCGGCCTTGCCCTTCTTGTAGAACATTTCGATAATCTGATGGTCCTCGGGGTAGCCGAGGACGCGCAGCAGGGTGGTGGCCGGGAACTTTTTCTTCTTGTCGATATGGACGTAGAGGCAGTCGTGGATATCCACGTTGAACTCGACCCACGAGCCGCGGAACGGGATTATCCGCGAGCTGAACAAGCGCTGTCCGTTGGTGTGGATATTCTCCTCGAAAATCACGCCGGGCGAACGGTGCAGCTGGCTGACAATCACCCGCTCGGCCCCGTTGATGACGAACGTGCCAAGCTCGGTGAGCAGGGGCAGTTCGCCGAGGAAGACTTCTTTTTCGATAATGTCCTTGATCTTCTTCTTGTTGCCGACAGTCTCCTTGGCAATCAGCCGCAGGGTGGCCTTGAGCGGGATCGCGTGGGTCATGTCGCGCTCCTGGCACTCCTCGACAGTATACTTGGGTTCGCCGAGACTGTATTTGACAAACTCCAGGGTGAAGTTGTCCTGGTAGTCGGTTATGGGGAAAACCTCGTTGAACACCTGCTGCAAGCCGAAATTCTTGCGTTCTTCCGGCGGCGTCTCCTTCTGCAGGAGCTTAGCGAAGAAGTGGGTCTGGATATCCAGCATATGCGGCATCGCAACAGGCCGCCTCAGCTTGGCGAACGAGATTGTTTTCAGTTCGTTACGCGGCTTCATGAATTAACCAGTCTCCTGATTTTGGATTGGTCAGAGTACGACAAAAACGGATCAATCGAGCAGCGGGACAACTCCGCGGGGAGGGCCGGCCGAGGATCCGTTTCGGCAGTGCTAACAGTGCGAAAAGGGACAGTTAAGCTCACAGGTTCCGTCTCATCGCTCATCCTCCGGAAACCCGTGCCGGTCGTGTTTTGCACGAGGGTTAACAAGCTTATCAGTCCCCGACTCTTCTGGTTAAAAGTAACGGGCAGTGAGCGGCGCGCCGCTCATCGCGCGGGATCTGTTTGTAATCGCCCTGATCAGCTGTTTGAGCCTGCCTCCGTTTCACAGAAGTGGAATTCCGGTACGGCCCGTCTTGAATAGCTGCCCGCACCGGGTAAGCATCAACCCCGGACGGCCTCAGCCACACACGGGGTGCAGCTGAAAACTACTTGACCTCGACAGTGGCGCCGGCTTCTTCCAGCTTGGCCTTCATCTGCTCGGCCTCTTCCTTGGTGACGCCTTCCTTGATCGGCTTGCCTGGATTGTCCACGACGTCCTTGGCTTCCTTCAGGCCCAGGCTGGTCAGCTCACGCACGGCCTTGATCACCTGGATCTTCTTTTCGCCAATCGAGGTGAGAACTACGTCGAACTCGTTCTTCACTTCCGCGGCGGCCGCTTCGTCGCCGCCGGCAGCCGGGGCCGCCGCCATCATCGGAGCGGCCGCCGAAACGCCGAATTTTTCCTCAAGCTCTTTTACGAGCTCGTTCAGCTCGAGAACGGTCATGCTCTCGATTGCTGAAATGATATCATCTTTCGATTTCGTCGCTGTTGCCATCTTACGGATCCTCCCGGGAGAATATGAGTTGAAATATGAAAGTATAGCCTCAGTCAGCTGATTCCTTGGCCTTGGCCACCTGCGCCAGCACCCGCACCGCGCGGGCGATAGTGTCGTTGAGCACGAAGACCAGACCGGAAATCGAAGAGTTCAGGCTTCCCATCAGCTTGGCGATAAGCTCGTCCCTGGTGAGCAGCTTGGCCAGCTGTTCGATAGTGGAAGCGTCCACGACCTGCTCGTTCATCATACCCACTTTGGGCTTGAAGCCTTCGTGGTTCTCGCGGAATTTCGAAATAATCTTGGCCGCGGTCACACCCTGGTCGCTGCTGATCACCAGCGCAGTCGGGCCCACGAGGAAAGGTTCGAGGCTCTGCCAGGGAGTGTCCTGCACGGCGTGCCTGACCAGAGTGTTCTTGGCCACCATGTACTCGACTTCGGCTTCCCTGAAACTGTTGCGCAGGCCGCTGACGTCTTTAACGTTGACGCCGGTGAAGTCGGTCAGGAAGACGCTTTCGGCCCTGCTCAGTTTGTCCTTCAACTCGTCTACAGCCGCCTGTTTTTCTTTTTTGTTCATGATTCCTTTTACTCCCTCCGAACTTCAGACTCGCGCACCCGTGCGCTATCAGCGGCGATAGAGGTTCGTATCCAGTTTGAACCCCGGCCCCATCGTACTGCTGACCGTGATCTTACGCAGGTACACACCCTTGGCCGAAGCCGGCCGAAGCCTGGTGATAGTGTCAGCCAGCACGCGGAAATTTTCCACCAGCTTCTGTGCCTCGAAACTCACTTTGCCGATCAGAGCGTGCACGTTGCCGGTTTTGTCCACGCGGAATTCAATCTTGCCGGCCTTGGCTTCCTGAACGGCCTTGCCGATTTCGGTGGTCACGGTTCCGCTCTTGGGGTTCGGCATCAGACCGCGGGGGCCCAGCGCGCGTCCCAGCTTGCCGACCTTACCCATCATCTCGGGAGTGGTGATCACCGTATCGAAATCGAACCAGCCGCCGGCCATCTTGTCGATCAAATCCTGGTCGCCCACGTAGTCGGCGCCGGCCTCGGTGGCCTCGGCCGCCTTGTCGCCCTGGGCGATTACCACTACTTTCAATTCCTTACCGATACCGTTGGGCAGCACGACCGTGCCGCGCACAACCTGGTCGGCGTGGCGCGGGTCGACTCCCAGGCGGAAGGCGACATCCACAGTCTCGTCGAACGAGGCGTATGCCCCTTCCTTGAGCTTGCCCACCGCATCCTCGATAGAATAGCGGATTTCGGGATCGAGCAGCTGACGGGCCGCGCTGTATTTCTTTCCGTGATTAGCCATAAATAGTACCTGCCGTCGGTTTATTCCTCTTCAACAATGATTCCCATCGAGCGGGCCGTGCCGCGCATCATACTCTTGGCCGATTCCAGCGAAGCCGCGTTCAGGTCGGGCATCTTGGTTTTTGCAATCTCCTCGATCTGCGCCTCGGTGATCGTGCCGACCTTGTTCTTGTTCGGCTCACCGCTGGCCTTGGCCAGCCCCACGGCCTGCTTGATCAGCACCGGGGCTGGAGGAGTCTTGGTGATAAAGGTGAAACTGCGGTCGAAATAGATGGTGATTTCCACCGGGATAATCGTTCCGGTCTGGGCCTGAGTCTTGGCGTTGAACGCCTTGCAGAACTCCATGATATTGACTCCGTGCTGGCCCAGGGCCGGGCCCACCGGAGGGGCCGGGTTCGCCTGACCCGCGGGAATCTGCAATTTGATAAAACCGGCTACTTTCTTGGCCACCCTATGCGCTCCTTCGGTCGCGTTTACAGCACCGCTCTACAATTTTATCAGTTCATTTTCTTCAACTGGAGGTAATCCAGTTCAAGGGGCGTCGGCCTGCCGAACAGGCTGACCACAACCCTGACCTTCCCCTTTTCCGGAAAGACCTCTTCGACCCGGCCGTTGAACTCCGTGAACGGTCCGTCGATCACCTCCACGTACTCGCCCACGTTGTAGGGGATCTCCTCGGCGGGTTGGCCCGCCACGGCAACCGTGCGTTCCTCGCGACGGACGACCTTGTTCACTTCGCTCTCGCGCAGCGGGAGGGGCTTCGCGCCCCCGCCGGCGAACTTGATAATCCCCTGGATGTTGCTCAGCGTAAAGAGGGTCTCGTCATCGGCGATCATGTTGATCAGCACGTAGCCGGGATATATTTTCTTTTCGATCTTGACTTTCTTGCCGTTTTTCAACTCGGTGATTTCCTCGGTAGGCACCATCAGTTCGCCGATCTTCGACTCGCCGCTCTCGGCTTCCATCTCCTCGATCAATTTCTCGATCCGCAGCTTGACCTTATTTTCGTGCCCCGAGTAAACCTGAAGAACGTACCATCTGTAATCCGGCATCTGCTGAACCTGCCAAACTGAATTAGTTTTTTTCTCACCGTATCGGCCCCCGCGCTTCGGCAGCGGGCCCGCGCACCGTATCCAGCGTGTGCGCCCTCGAGCCGGACGCTGAGCTAGAATACGATATCGACTCCGAAACTGATAATCTTGTCGACCAGCCAGATGACGCACGCGACGAATATGCAGACCACGATCACCACAGCGGTGGCACCCTTGACTTCCGTGCCGCCGGGCCAGGTAACCTTGCCAAATTCGGCCCGCACTTCTTTCAAAAACTGAACCAGCCGGTCAATCTGCGAAACTATCGACAATGATTTTTCCGCTTGATTCGCCATTTTCGGCGCCCCTGACTTCGGTTACTGTCGTCACAATCAAATTTAATGGCAGGCCAGGAGGGATTCGAACCCCCAACACCCGGATTTGGAGTCCGGTGCTCTAACCGTTAGAGCTACTGGCCTGCACTCATAATACACGTAAGGACTGCTCCGTCGCTAGCGCGATTCCTTATGCAGGGTATGCGAATTGCACGAGGGGCAGTACTTTTTCAGCTCCATCCGGTCGGGATGGCTCCGCTTGTTTTTCGTGTAGTTGTAGTTACGGCCCTTGCACTCCTGGCAGGCCATAATCACCTTGATCCTGCTGCCGCCACCAGCCATTGAATTGCGTCCCTTTTTTCGATGGTTTTTCGATCCGCAGCTTACCGCCAAGTCAGCCATGGCTCTCAGGCAAAGAACCGAGGGAACGCTTTCGGGATCCGATGCCCCCCTCGTATAACCGGCCGCCACTAACCAATCTCGCCGTGGCAGCAGCGCCCTCCGGCCGTCCCCCTCTTTTTGCGGGGACCTGAGGACTTATCCGTGCCTGCAATTAATCCTAAATATTGATTTACCGCGCCCGCCTACTCGATAATCTCGGTAACGACACCGGCGCCCACCGTGCGGCCGCCCTCGCGGATAGCAAAGCGCAGCTCCTTCTCCATCGCTATCGAGGTGATTAACTCCACGGTCAGCTCCACGCTGTCGCCCGGCATCACCATCTCCACGCCCGAGGGCAAACTCGCCGAGCCAGTCACATCGGTCGTGCGAAAGTAAAACTGCGGACGGTAACCCTCGAAAAACGGCGTGTGGCGGCCGCCCTCTTCCTTCTTCAGCACGTACACCGTTCCCTTGAACTTCGTGTGCGGCGTGATCGAGCCCGGCTTGGCGATCACCTGGCCCCGCTCCAGCTCTCGCTTGTCTACTCCGCGAAGAAGCAATCCCACATTATCTCCCGCCTGTCCGTCATCAAGCAGCTTGCGGAACATCTCCACACCCGTCACCACGCTCTTGCGGCTGTGGCCCATCCCCAGTATCTCCACTTCCTCGCCGACCTTGATCTTCCCCCGCTCGATTCGTCCGGTGCCTACCGTGCCACGGCCCGTGATCGAAAACACGTCCTCCACCGGCAGCAAAAACGGCTTGTCCGTCTCACGTACCGGCTCCGGGATGTAGTTGTCGATCGCATCCATCAGCTCGTCGATACACTTCGTATCTTCCGCGCCAGGCTCGCCGCTCTCCAGCGCCTTCAATGCACTGCCCTTGATCACCGGAATATCATCGCCCGGAAACTCGTAGCTGCTCAAAAGCTCCCGTACCTCAAGCTCCACCAACTCCAACAGCTCCGGATCGTCCACCTGGTCAACCTTGTTCAAAAACACCACGATATACGGCACGTTAACCTGGCGGGCCAGCAATACGTGCTCCCGCGTCTGGGGCATCGGACCATCGGCCGCGCTCACCACCAAAATCGCCCCGTCCATCTGGGCCGCGCCCGTGATCATGTTCTTCACGTAGTCGGCGTGTCCCGGACAGTCAACGTGTGCGTAATGCCGGTTCTCCGTCTCGTACTCCACGTGTGCCGTGGCGATCGTGATCCCCCGCTCCCGCTCCTCCGGTGCCTTGTCGATCGCGTCAAACGGGACATAGTCGGCCAGACCCCGCTTCGAAAGTACCTCCGTGATCGCCGCGGTCAACGTCGTCTTGCCGTGGTCTACGTGGCCGATCGTGCCCACGTTTACATGCGGCTTCGTCCGCTCAAACTTCTTCTTTGCCATCGAAGGAAATCCTCCTGGTAGTGACAAAACTGGAGCCCACGACGGGGTTCGAACCCGTGAACCTCATCCTTACCAAGGATGCGCTCTACCAACTGAGCTACGTGGGCTCAACGCATAAACTATCCTGGAGCGGGAAACGGGACTCGAACCCGCGACCCTCAGCTTGGAAGGCTGATGCTCTACCAACTGAGCTATTCCCGCAAGCTTTTCAGATGGTGGAGGGGGGAGGATTCGAACCTCCGAAGGCGGTGCCGACAGATTTACAGTCTGTTCCCTTTGGCCTCTCGGGAACCCCTCCGAATACCTGGAGCTGGCGATGGGACTCGAACCCGTAACCTGCTGATTACAAATCAGCTGCTCTACCGATTGAGCTACGCCAGCGCTTTAAAACAAATTAGCGCAGAAAATGTGAATAATATATAAGTCTGCCGGCCTTTGTCAATATTTTTAACAAACTGAAGCGAACTGTCAAAATCGCTCAGTTTTTCACCTTCCACAGCGTTCCCTCGGGAGTATCCTCCAGCACGACTCCCCGCTCCGAAAGTTCGTCGCGGATGCGGTCGGCGGCGGCGAAATCGCGTCTGGAACGGGCCGTCGCCCGCTCGGCAATTTTACCCTCCACCCATGCCGCCAGATCGTCATCCGGGCGGTCCGCCTCGTCGGGGCGAAGGACCTCCAGCACCGAATCGACCGCATGCAGGTCGCTGAGCGCCCCGGCGCGGGCTTGCTCGCCCAGCGAGCGGTCGTCGATCAGACGGTTGAGCTCACGCACGTAGTCGAACAGCACGCCCAAGGCCGTGCTGATCGCCAGGTCGTCGGCCAGGTGAGCGCGGAAAGCGGCCACCAGGTCCAACTCCGGCGTTGCGGAAGCACCATCGGGGGCGCTGTAGTTTTCCAGCCGGCGCTCGAATTCACGCAGGCGCTCGACCGCGCTTTCGGCGGCGTGGAGCGCGTCGAACGTGAAATTCAACTTGCTTCGATAGTGGGTCGACAGCAGGAGGTAGCGAAGCGACGAGGGTTTGCAGCCCCTGTCCTGCAGGTCGCGGAACGTGTATTGGTTGCCCAGCGACTTGCTCATCTTCCGGCTTTCCACCAGCAGGTGCTCGGCGTGAATCCAGTAACGGGCGAACTGCTTGCCGGTGGCGCCCTCGCTCTGGGCGATCTCGTTCTCGTGGTGCGGGAAAGCGAGGTCGATGCCCCCCGCATGGATGTCGAACGTTTCGCCCAGGTACTTCATGCTCATCGCCGAGCACTCGATATGCCAGCCCGGACGGCCCTGTCCCCAAGGGCTGGGCCAGGAGAATTTTTCCCGGCGGCCGCCTTTCCAGAGCACGAAATCCCTTACATGTTCCTTGTCGTAACTGTCGCTGTCGATCCGGGCGCCGTCGCGGATCCCCTCGCGGTCGAGCCGGCTCAACTTACCGTAATTATCGAAACCAGCAATCCTATAATATACCGACTCACCGCTGGTATACGCAAGCCCCCTGTCCTGGAGCCGGCCGATAAAGCCGATAATGTCCGCGATATGGTCCGTGGCGCGGGGGTAGAGCTCGGCGCGGGCGATCCGCAGGTTGTCCAGGTCATCGAAAAACGCGTCGATATACCTGTCGGTGTACTCGCGAAGGCCCACTCCCTCGCTCTCGGCCCCGCTGATAGTCTTGTCGTCCACGTCGGTCAGGTTCATGATCTCGTTCACCCGATAGCCGCAGAAGAGCAGGCAGCGGCGGAGCATGTCGCTGAAGATGAACGTGCGGAAATTACCGATATGGGCGTAATCGTAGACCGTCGGCCCGCAGACATAGATTCCCACCTCCGGCGGATTCAGCGGCTCCAGTTTCTCTTTGCGGCGGGTAAGGGTGTTGTAGATATAAAAATCCTGCATTGTTGATGATTATCCCTGCCTGACGTTCCTGCTGCCCGGCTTGACAAGTTCCAGCCCCTGCGCGCACAGCGGGCAGTTTTCCGGCTCGTAGGTCACCACATCGGCCTTGACCAGGCTCACCAGGCCCGGCACCGGCGGCGGGCCGTCTCCCGAACGGTCCACCAGGCAGCAGGTGCCCACCACTTCCGCCCCGGCCTCCTCGGCCATGCGGACCGTCTCGAGCAGCGAGCCGCCGGTTGTGACCACGTCCTCCACCACCACCACTCTCTCACCCCGCTCCAGGGCGAAGCGGCGGAGAGTCATTTTCCCGTCCCGGCGCTCGGCGAATACCGCCCGGACCCCCAGGGCCCGGCCCAGTTCGTGGCCGATAATCAACCCGCCCATCGCCGGGCTGAGCACCGTACCCACATCCAAGGGGCCAAGCTTGGCAGCCAGATCGGCGCCGAGTTTTTCGGCCGCCGCCGGGTGTTGAAGGACCCTGGCGCACTGGAAGTAATGGGGGCTGTGCAGGCCGCTGGTCAGGCGGAAATGGCCCTCGAGATAAGCGTCGTATTTGGAGAATAGTTCAAGGACCTGTTCGGGTGTCATTTTAGAGTTCCTTCAAATTAAAAAAATTTGGATAACTTAAATCGAATATCGGCGGGCGAACACAAGGTTCGCCCCTGCGGCAAATCCCTGTCCATGATTGGGATAGCGAATCAGCCTGGCGCACATTATCCCGCTGCATCATCTTGATTTAACTTTGGCTTTCAAAGCTTGTGGGCGGTGCCGATCAGGGAACCGATCTCCTCGACTTCCATCTCAGCGCACCACCCGGCCAGGCCCTCGATCACCTGGCGCGCGGCCTGGGGATGGACGAAACTGGCGGTGCCCACCTGGACCAGGCTGGCCCCGGCCATGATATATTCCAGCGCGTGCTCGGCGTTGACAATCCCGCCGATCCCGATAATCGGCAGCGGGTGGTCCATCCGCAGCATCTGCTGGTAGACCTTGTACACACAGGCCACGCCCACCGGTCGAATGGCCGGGCCGCTCAGCCCGCCGAAGCCGTGGGCCAGCACGGGCTTGCGGCGCTTGATGTCGATTTTCATCCCGGGCAGGGTGTTGATCAGACTCAGCGCGTCGGCCCCCGCCTCCACGGCCGCTTCGGCCAGGGCGGCGATATCGGTGACATTGGGGGTTAGCTTGGCGATCACCGGCACTTCGACTTTAGCGCGGATACCCGAGACAACGCTACGCACGCTCTTGCAGTCGGCGCCGAAATGGATATAGCCGGCCTTGATATTGGGGCAGCCCAGGTTGACCTCCAGGGCGTCCACGCCATCGGCCCGCCCCACCGCCTCGGCCACCTCGATAAATTCCTCGACACTGAAACCCGCGACATTGACCACCACCCGCGAGTTACCGGCGTGTTTCACAATCCAGGGCAGCTTCTCGTCCAGGAACACGTCGAGCCCCACGTTGGCCAGGCCGATAGAGTTGAGCATCCCGCTGTCGGTCTCCACAATCCGCGGAGTCGGGTTGCCCTTGCGCGCCTGGCGGGTGATTGTCTTGGTCACCAGCGCGCCGAGTTCGCTGAACGGCATGATGTCGAAATACTCATCCCCGTAGCCGAACGTGCCGCTGGCCACCAGTACCGGGTTCTGGAACTCCAGGCCCATGCAGCGGATTGTCAGGTCAGGGTCCATGCGACCTCGAAACCGTTGAATACCGGACCGTCGGTGCAGCAGCGCCTGTAAACCGTCTCGTCCCCGTTCCAGACCGGGATCACGCATCCCTGGCAGATACCCTTGCCGCAGGCCATGTACTCCTCGCAGCCTGTCTGGAACAGTTCCACTTTTTCCGGAGATATGATCGCGGCCACGGCCGCCATCATCGCGTTGGGTCCGCAGGCGTAGAGCGCCGGAGGGGATTCGACAGCGGAGAACATCGGGGCGAAAATATCGGTGATCAGGCCGCGGTGGCCCACCACGCCGTCCTCGGTGGCCACGTGGATTTTAACCCCGTCCGGCAGGATTCCCGCCAGGTCCACAACTCTGGCGCCGGTCAACTCACCGTAGATCAACTCCACTTCCAGGCCGAGTTCCCCGGCCAGCTTGCCGGCCAGCATCGCCATCGGCGGCAGGCCGATCCCGCCGCCGAGCAGGATCGCGCGGCCCGCTTTCCGGGGCATCGTGAAGGAATTACCCAGCGGACCGAACTCGCCGATCCTGTCGCCCGGCTGAAGCCCCGCCATCCAGCGGGTCGCCTTGCCGAACGTGCGGAACATGATTTCTACCCGGCCGGCTCCATCGGTGCGGTAATAACTGAACGGCCTGGGCAGAAACACGTTCGAGGCGCCCGGGCTGGGGCTGATCATGCAGAACTGTCCCGGCTGGATAACTCCCGCCAGCGCCGGGAGATCGTAAGACAGAACGAAGGTATCCTCGGCCAGCTGAGTTATTCCCGCGACTTCCACCCACTCGAAAGACGGACTCAAACACCACCTCCCGCACCCGCTCCGTGTTGCTCCCAGTATAACCGCCTGCGCATCTGCAGCCAGCTCTCCTGGCCCGGCAGCGGACGCGCGCCGGGGGCCACGGCTCCACCAGCCGGGCTGGCGGCCCGCTCGATTCTGGGGGGCGTGTAAGCGGCCAGTTCATCGAGGTAGAAATTGGCCGGCCGCTCCGGGATTTCGAGTCCCAGTCTGCGGCGGGCGCGGTCGGCGTAGCGGGTGTCGGGGAAATTGGCGATCACGAGGTCCAGCGCCTGGCTGTAGCGTGCGCTGTCACCGAGCATCTCGCTGACCCCGGCGATATTGATCGCGGCCTTGGGCGCCCAGATCGTATTGGGATATTCGAACAGCACGCGCTCGTAGCGGGCGAGGGCGATCTGGTAGTCGCCCTTGTTTTCGTGGTTTTCGGCCAGCAGAAATTCCAGCCGGGCCAGGGCGTCGCGGTTGGTGGTACTGTCGCTGGCCTCGATCTGCACGTAGATCGTGAACAGGTCCCGCACGTCACTGATCTGCTCTGCGGCAGCCTCGATAAAAACCGAGTTAGGGTCATCGCGGCGCACGCCCCTTAAGCTCATCTCGGCCAGCTTGTAGGACAGCAGACGCTGGCTGAGTCCGAGCAGAGGCTCGATCGTTTTGGAGGTGAGGCGGAATTCCAGCAGTTCCAGGCTGTCGACCGCAATCGAATCAAGCTGGCCGGGATGTTTGATATAGTCTTTATAGAGCAAACCCAGCTCGTACCAGGCGGCGGCCGAATAGCCCGTGCGCGGCACATCTTCGAGAATTTTCTCGAAACCCTCCTTGGCCTCCCGGTAACGGTTCAGATATGTGTACTCCACATTGATCCCCAGCCTGGCCTCCGCGCGCTCCTCGATAAAGCGCGCCTGCTGGAGAGCCTGGTTGTAAAGCTCGAGAGCTTCCTCGTGCTCCTCCATCCTGCTGCGGCTGCGGGCCATGCTGATCAATCCCTCCCACTTCTGGGCCTCGTTGTCGCCTTTTTCATAAAGCTCCCCGAAAATCTTCAGGGCCTGTTCGTACTCGGCATTTTCGAAATGGATCGAGGCGATCAGCGAGAGGACCTCGCCCATCCGGTCGAAATCATCGTAGTTCTCGCGAATGCCGATAAGCACTTCCCAGGCGCGCTCGTAATTTTCCAGTTCGAACAGGGTGCGACCCAGGTTGAACTGGGCCAGGGGACGGTACTCGCTTTTGGGGAAATTATCCAGCAGCCTTTCGATACCAAGTTCGGCCAGGCCGATATCGCCGCGCTCCAGATCGGTCAGAACGAGGTAGTACTGGGCGTCATCGCGGAACTTACTCTTTTTCTGGGTTTCGAGCAGCTTACGGAAACTGGATTCGGCCTGGATAAACCGGTTGAGCTGAAAGAACGCCTTGCCCATCAGGATCAGCGCGTCGTCGCTGCGACGGCCCTCGGGGGCCTGGGCCAGGAAGGCCAGGCATTTGCGCGCCGCCTCCTCGAAAAACTGCTGGCCCGGGACCTGAGTCTGGTTTCCCACTCGTCTGGTGAAGGCGTAGTTGATTCCCTTGGTCTGCAGCCGGACCCGTTCGACCTCGGCCATGCCCTGTTTATAAGCCTCCTTGGCCCAGAACACCGAGTTATATGTCCGGTAGCCCGTACACCCGGCCGCAATCAATACCGCCAGTGTGGTCGAGACACCCACGGCGGCCAACATTTTCCCAAGCATACTCAACTCCATGCCAGCTAACAAGTTCCCCGCTTCATTGTCTCCGGCGCAGGCTCACGAGCCGTTGGCTAGCTTGCGATGATACTGTTCCACGTATTTGATTATCCCGTTGGTGATCGCATCGGCCAACCTGTCGCGGAAAGCCGAGGTGTTCAGTTTTTTCTCATCGCCCGGATTGGAGATATAGGCTGTTTCCACCAGCGCCGCGGGCATGTAACTTCCGCGCAGTACCGCAAAATTCGCTTGCCCCAATCCGAGGTCCTTCAATCCGTTGATAACCGCCAAATCCCTCTGAATAAACATACTCAGATCCTGACTCTCCCGTAGTTGCTCATTCTGGGCCATATCCTGGAGAATCAGGCCAATCTCATCGTTACCCGGGCTGACTTTCCCCTCGACTTCGTATTTCAGCGCCTCATTTTCCAGCATCTCGGTAGCTCGATCTTCATTCGTCTTGGCTTCGCTGAGGAAAAACGTTTTAGAGCCATTTGTACTTCTGCTCGATGAGGCATTAACATGGATACTGACAAACAAATCGCCATTCAGTTTATTGGCAATCGAGCCTCTATCGCCCGCATAAATGTATTTATCGTTATCCCGAATAAGCAGGATTTTAAGATTTGTTTTATTTTTGAGGTTTCGTACAAGTTTTTTTGCGATATCCAGGACAATGTGCTTTTCGTGAAGTTTGTAATTTCTGGCAATTGTACCTGGGTCTTTTCCCCCGTGGCCGGGATCGATCACCACCGTTCGGATCCGGTAGCTCCGGCCGTCATGGGTGGCGACAGCCGGCCGGGACGGTGAGCTTGCTCCGCGGTCGACCAGACGGCGCCCGGTCTTGTCGTAGATGAACCTGTGGGGCAGCAGACGCGGAAGGTATTCTACGGCCAGCTGCAACGGCACCAGGAACCGTCCGGCCTCCAGGCGGGGGGCGGCCACCAGTTGATAGCTGTTCCCCCCGGCCTGGAAAAACGCGACCATATCATCGAAACTGAACTCCGTTCCGCCGATACGCCAATCGATCCCGGCTCCCGGAATTCTCCAGACCAGCCGGCCGCCGAGAAACTTATCGAGTTCCCGCAGATCGAGAAACCCGCCTGAGTCGCGGCTGAAGACTTCGATCTCCCCGGCCGCCGCGCCCGGCTCACCGACGATTCTGAACACAGCCGCGGCGGACAGTTCAGCGTTTCCGCCAACCAGCGCCGCAATCAGCGCCAGTCCGGCCATCCAGGTAACAGCCTTGTTCCGGTCATGTGGCGTTGATCTCATCGGCCCGGCTCACAGATCCCTTACTTTACGCAATTCGCGTTCGGTTTCACGCTCGGCGGTCTTTCGCTTGAGGTCCTCGCGCTTGTCGTGGAGCTTTTTGCCCCGTGCCAGTGCGATTTTGACTTTCGCCCAGCCATCGCGGAAATAGATACTCAGCGGGACGAGGGTGAGCCCGCGTTCGAGCACTTTCGTCTGCAGCCTGCCGATCTCCCGGCGGCTGAGCAGCAGCTTGCGTTCGCGCAGCGGGTCGTGGTTGTTCCGGTTACCCTGGCTGTATTCGTCGATGTGGCAGCCCACCAGGAACACTTCGCCGTCACGGAGCTGGGCGTAGCTCTCCGGCAGGCTGGCCTTGCCGCTGCGCAGTGATTTGACCTCGGTGCCTGTCAGCACGAGACCGGCCTCGAACTCCTCGATAATATGGTACCGGTAGCGGGCCTTGCGGTTACGGCACACCACCCGGACATTTTCCTCGTCCTTTGTATCTTTTCCAGCCATGATTGATGTCTTGTCCTGGATGATCCGACCAGCCGCGAGTGCTCCTCCGGGTTAATACACCCGGCCTGCTTCCGATGTTCGCGCGGGGCGCCCGCGACGAACTATGTATGATAGATTTACGGACGTTGAAAATCAAGAAAAATGCTTGACACTACCTGATGGTCCGGCTATTTTACACGCCCTAAATACACGGGGGTCCCATTGATGGGGGCGGACGTCTGGAAAAGGCGCCCGGGTTGTACGGACAGCCCGCCTCGTACGATTTGCGGTGCCGAAGTGGTGAAATTGGTATACACGCTAGTTTCAGGGACTAGTGGGAGCAATCCCGTGGGGGTTCGAGTCCCCCCTTCGGCACCAAGTTCTTGCAAACCCGCCACAGTTAAGCATCTGCCGCCTCACCCTCCCCGCCGGGAGCGTATAGGGAGCGTTTGGGAGCATCCAGCAGGGCGACAGGGCGGTAATCATCAAGCCACCGCTTTGCATCTTTGCAATGAACCATCATCCCCGCCTCGGACTACCGCGTTTTTATCGTCTTTCAACAAATCGATGACCCTGAATTTAAGCCTGTCATGATCGACTTTTTCGACTCGGATACCATAGTTTTCTAACAGTGATACACTCCTGGCGGCACAGCCAAAAGACAATAGGAATAGACATGGGAGCAAGATTGGCTGACTGATATTGAACCCTTATCTGTTGTCAATCATTCCCCGCTTCCTTCCTGCCAAACACGCTGAACAGGCTGGGAATAACGATCATATTCAGAGCTGTGGAGCTTAGCAGCCCTCCAAGGATTACGATAGCCATCGGCGTTTCGATTTCCTTACCAGGCTCACCTCCGCCGAGAGCCAACGGAACAAGCGCCAGCGCAGCGGTCAGGGCGGTCATCAAGATCGGGTTAAGCCGTTCAAGCGATCCTCTGACAATTGCCTCACCGAACTCCAAGCCCTCTCCAAGCAAGTGCTGGTAATGGCTGACCATCAGGATGCCGTTTCGGGTAGCGATCCCAAACAGGGTAATAAAGCCCACCAGAGAGGCGATGCTTATTACGCCGCTGGAAAAGTACACGGCCCAAATACCACCGATCAGAGCCAGAGGGAGATTGGCCAGGATGAACAGTGCAGGCCTCATCGTGCCAAACTCGATGTAAAGAATCAGGAAAATCCCTGCCATTACTAGCAGGCTGAGTAATGATATGGTTCGGGTAGCCTGCTGCTCGCTCTCGAACTGCCCGCCGTACTCGACATGGTATCCAACGGGCAACTCGACATTCCGGTCCACTCTTTCGCGGATTTCTTCGACCACTCCCCGAAGGTCACCGCCGGTCACGTTGGCCTGAACCACGATCTTGCGCTGGACGTTCTCGCGGCTGATGGAGTTTGGCCCCCGCTCGTAATAGACATCGGCCAAGCCGCTGAGCGGGACCTTGGCCCCCATCGGCGTATCGAACATTGCCGTGCGAACTTTTTCCAGGCTGCCCCAGCTCGACGAGTCGTAGCGCACATTTAGACTGAAACTGCGCTGCTGCTCCATCACCTGCGTGGCTTCCTCTCCGGCCAGCGCGATATCCACCATCTCCGCAAGTTCCCGGACCGAAATCCCGTATGCAGCCAACCGGTTTCTGTCCGGCCTGATTCTCACCTGCGGGACATCCACCTGCTGCTCCACCGCCAGGTCCACCAATCCTTCCACGCCCTCCATCTGTGCCTGTACGTTCTGGGCCAGAGAGCGAAGGCGATAGAGATCAGTGCCGAAAATTTTAACCGCGATGTTGGCTCTGGTACCGGAAAGCATGTGGTCAATCCGGTGGCCGATCGGCTGGCCGATAGTGATACTTGTACCGGGGACTGTTGCGAGTGAATTGCGCAGTCTCTCCAGGAACTCATCCTTGTCGGCACCATTAAGCTCGATATCCACGTCGATCTCCGCTCCGTTTACTCCCTGCGCGTGCTCATCAAGCTCGGCACGGCCTGTGCGCCTGGCAGTAGATATCACTTCCGGATGCCGCAGCAATATCCGCTCGACCAGCCTGCCGATCCCGTTGGACTCATCCAGCGAGGTCCCAGGCATTGTTGCCACACTGAGCGTAAGCGAACCCTCGTTAAATTCCGGCAGGAAGGACCTGCCCAACGTGGGCACTACAGCCAACGAAATAGCCAGGGCCACAGTGGAAGCTGCGATAACGGCGCGTGGATAGCGCAAGGTCACATCCAGCACCTTGCGGTATACCTGTTTGAGCCTGCTGACCAGCCAGCTGTCACCCTCGGTCCGCAGTGCTTTGGATTCAGGCAGCAGGTATGAGCTAAGTGCGGGAGTAACTGTCAGGGCGACCAGCAGGGAGGCGAAAATCGAAGTGATGTAGGCGAACCCCATCGGTTGCAGCAGCCGTCCCTCAATTCCGCTAAGGAAGAACAGCGGGACGAAGACTATGATGATAATCAGCGTGGCATTGATCATTGGAGCCATGATTTCGGTCGAGGCTCCGGCGATCACCTCCTGGACCGGCCGTTTTTCCGCTGGAGGACGATGGTGGTTTTCTTTGATCCGGCGAAACACGTTTTCCACATAAATAATTGCGTCGTCAACCAGCGCGCCGATAGCAATTCCCAGCCCGCCCAGGGTCATTGTGTTGATCGTCACACCGAACAGCTTGAAAGAAAAAATGGCGGCTACGATGGACAGCGGGATGGCTACCACCGAGATGACTGTAGTACGGATATTACCCAGGAACAGCAGCAGGACGATCACCACCAGGATCGCCCCGTCCCGGAGTGCACTCATCACGTTGCTCACAGCCACTGTGATAAAATCCGCCTGACGGTAGATCGAAGTGTCCACCGTGATCCCGGCCGGCAGGGTTCGCACGATATCGGCCAGGGCGTTCTCGATATCCTCCGTCAGGGCCAGCGTGTTGACGTCCGGCTGTTTCTGCACCATCACGATCACCGCGGGCCTGGTATTTACCGCTGCATCGCCGAACTTCACCGCCGGACCGATTCTCACCTCCGCAACGTCGCGGATCAGCACCGGCTGACCGCCACGAACAGCCACTACAGAGTGGCTAATTTCCTCAAGGCTATTCACCCGTCCTAGCCCTCGAATCAAGTACTCTTGCCCGGCGTCCATGAACCTTCCGCCGGAAAAACTTACGTTGCATTCAGCAGCCGCGTCGTAAACTTCCTTCAGGGTCACGTCATAGGCGGCCAGCCGGTCCGGCCTAACCCGCACCTGGTATTCCTTGACCTCCCCGCCCATGGGAACCACCTGCGAAACGCCTGGCACCGCCAGCAGCCTCCGGCGGATAGTCCAGTCGGCTATCTCCCTGAGTTGCATCTCGCTGACTTGCTCGTTCTGCGAAGATGAGCTGTCAGCAGTGAGGCTTACCAGCATGATCTCGCCCATGATCGAGGAGATCGGAGCCAACACCGGCGGATCGACCATCGGCGGCAGGGAACGCTGGGCGATCTGCAGCTTTTCGGTGACTATCTGACGGGCGATGAATATGTCCGTGCCCCAGTCGAACTCCACCCAGACAATCGAAATTCCCGCTGCGCTGACTGAGCGGACCCGGCGGATTCCGGTCGCGCCGTTGACCGCGGTCTCGATAGGGAAGGTGACCAGTATTTCCACTTCCTCGCTGGCCATCCCGTGGGCCTCGGTGAGTACGGTCACGGTTGGCGCGGTCAGATCGGGGAATACGTCTATCGGCAGGCGTATCGCGGTGATCACCCCGCTGATCAGAAAAAACAGCGCGGCTACCACCACAACGAGCCTGTACTTGAGGGATAGATTTATCAGTCTGGAAAACATCGCTTCTCCAATAATTAATTTACCGGTGTCCCGGCAACTGAACTTTCAAAGATTATCAGTGGGCGTGTCCGTGCCCGCTGGGCACAATGCTGGTCAACGAAGCCAGTTTGACCTGGTAGGCTCCGGCGGTCACCACCCGATCATTCGGGCCGATCCCGTCCAGCACCTGCGTGAATCCCCTGTCACTGACACCGGTTTCGATTTCTCTTCTGACAAACGACTCTCCCCCGGCTTGGACGTAAACTATCGGCTGACCGTTATCGTCCAGAATTGCCGAATCGGGAATTGACAAGGCTTCCACGGTCTGTCCCGTATATAGCGATACCTCTGCGAACATGTTTATTTTCAGTCTTCTTTCCGGGTTGTCCATTTCGAACACCACCGGCACGGTCCGCGATTGACGGTTCACCCACTGCCCCACCGACAGGAGTTTTCCGTTGAGTTCACTCACCACGAATTTATCCCCGCTGCTCTCGATACTGAATACCGCATCGGTGATACTGTCCACCCGGCCATAGAGTGTGATCGGAAGCATCACTTCCAGCCTGACCCGGTGTGGGTCGGTGACCGTGAACAATGGCTGGCCGGGAGTAACTTCCTCACCCAGCTCGAATCCTACCCTGTCCACAACTCCGGCCAGGGGGGAGCGAATGGTGAAGTTGAGTTGACCGGTACCGTCACTACTGGATGGTTCGCCGCCCGTGACAGCCCGGTAGGCCGCCCCGGCGACCTCGAACCTGAGTCTGGCCTCGTCTAGACGGCGCTCAGGGACAGCCTCGCGGGCCAACAGACGCTCGGCCCGCACGTACTCCGCTTTGGCCCGCAGGTACTCGCCGCGGATACCCGCGAAACCAGCCTTTGATGATGCGGAAGGAGTAATCGTGACCAACGTTTGGCCCTTTTCAACCCATTCCCCGGCCTGGGGAGCGCCCGCGTTCAAAACCGGATCGACAAATCCTGCGGCCAAAGCCGGCACCCGGGCATGCTTGTCGAAGGCGGGCAGGATTTCCCCACGTGCCTTGACCGACGCGTTGAGGGATTTGATTTGTGGTAAAGCCGTTTGGAACTCGATCTGCCACTGTTGCTCCTTGAGGAAGCTTACTTCCTCGCCATTCGCCGCTGCTTCATCCGCATGAGGCACCAGGTTTTCGCTTTGATAAACCTGAACCTCGCCCACTTCGATCCTGTCATCGACCTGTTCGCTTTCAATGTGAAGGTTCAGCCGGTAAGTTCCAGCGGCTGGCACGGTAATCTCGGGCAAATAGATTCCCGTTCGTGCGGGCTCGCGGCTGACCACTTCATAGCGCTTTCCGCCATCGGTTAATTCTACCGTGAGAGTACCGGAGCGCACCGGCTCAAACGTTTCGAGAGCAGTGAGGTGGACTACCAGGCTCACCGGCTGGCCAGCCACCAGTGGCGGGTACTCCATAAACAACTCGGTCCTGTCGGTCCAGAGGGTGACAGCAACCGCTTCACCGCCGTGGCCGTGTTCGTCAGGTGAGCCGTCAGTATGACTCCCCCCGCTGTCCCGGCAGGCCAATCCGCTCGCGGCAATAGCTACCGCCAGTATCCAGAATAAAAGCTTTTGCATGATATCACCCTGATTGTTTATTAGAATCATTGCAGCTCACCGCCGGTCAGATATTCGAGCCGGTAGAGGCCGAGGTAAGTGTCCCTGAGCAGTCCGTAACGTAAAGTGGCGTCTTCGGTGTAAGTTCTTACCGCGTCGATCAGTTCGATAAGGGATATTTCCCCCTCCATGTATGAGAACTTCGCTGTCTCTACCATTGCCTCCGAGTTTTCGGGTATGGTCTGCCTGTATTCGGCCAGTTGAGTTCTCAGCCTGTTGTAACTCTGACAGGCCACCATGATTTCTGCCTCGATTTGTCGCTCAAGGGTCGTTACCGTCAGTTTGGCCGCATCGAGACGAGCCTGATTACCTGCTACCGTTCCCTGGTTTCTGTTGAACAGGGGCAGTTCCACGCTCAATCTACCCACCGGTCCCTCGAATCCGTCAATCTGACGCTTGTATCCTAATCCTAAATTCACTCCCGGCAGGGCAGCCCTGCGGGCAGCCTGCACGGCAGCCCCGGAGGCTGCAATCCGGGCACGGGCGCGCTGAAGGTCGCCCCTGCGTTCGAGAGCGGCGGATACCAGCTTATCCACAATAAGCCCTGGCAATTTGCCAGCGAACGAATCCTCAGTTTCCACTTTCATCTCAAGGTTATCCCGATAAACCAACAGGCTCAGGTTTGACTCATGCCGGGTCAGTTCATTTTCAGCCGCTACGAAGTCACGCTCGGCCCGCAAAACCTCGAATGCGATCCGGCGCTGATCGTACCCGCTGATATCTCCCTCGGCTTTCAGCAACTGGGATTTGCGCTTGATATCGAGCAGTAAATCAGTGGACTTTTGGCGGGCTTCGAGTTCCAGGCTGACGTAGTGAGCAGCCAGGTAAAGCCGGCGGGTCTGGAAGCGGACAAGTTCCCTCTTGTTGTCTAGACCGAAGTTTTCAGCTTCCAAAAGAGCTTCGGCTTCACCGATACGGGGACCGCGCCGCCAGAGGAAATTGAGCGGCATTTCGGCGGCAATAATCCACTCGCCGCCATCGATACCGTTAAGATCGAGTTCCTCGCGATCATAGTTGAGAGAAGGATTTGGGAGAAGTGATCGGGTCTGCAACTCAGCCCGTGCCTGCTCGATTGCAAAACTCTGGATACCAAGCGCCGGGTTGAGTCTAAGCGCCCGCTCAACCGCCTGGTCCATTGTGATCTTTTCCGCTTGTACCGTTCCCCCGCAGATAAATACGGACAGGACCAGCAGAACGGAAACATAGTATTTCCGCATGGTTGGTTTCTTGTTTGAGTTATAAATGGGTTGATAAAATATGGACGCGGCAGTGGGCCGCTATACACGATTACGAGGATAATCAGGCTGTGGGAGGGGAGAGGTCGGTCAGGGATGTGATAAAAATTAAACTTAATCTTGGTGGGTTTTCGATTGTGTTTGTGACAGTTGTCGCTATTGTCTCTGAATCTCTTTGTAACAAATCCAGAGTGCAGGCTGGGAAGGGGATTCGTATTTTCAAGGATTTAGATTGTATTGGAGGGTAGACTACTAAATAGGAACTATTTAATAAGAGATGACTGGCAGTTGATTGTACGGGGGATTCGTTGATATTTTTTTGAACGGTACTTGTGCATTCACTGTCCTTACGATGATTATCATCGTGACCGCGTTCATCGTGATGGGAATCCTCGCTAACGTGAACATGAAGCTGGTTAACAGTATCATCTGAATCTAGATGAGAATGCATCCATGGTTGCGCTAATACAGAGACGCAATACAGACAGAGAACTAAGCACAATCTCCAGCGAATATTTATTAACAAATTAATCATTTGGAAAATTTTGATTTGAGAAAAGTTATTAGTTAAAACTGAACAGCAAGAGTATAATTCAAGAATGGAATTATTGTCAATGATTGTGAGCCAATCAAAATTACCGCTATGATTTGTTCCTTGAAAAAGAGTAAATAATTATTACGTGTGCGGAAGGAGTGATAAGCGGATTTATCTTTTTCTTTCCCTTTCGTGGACTCAGGTGCCCATAGGGTGCCCTTTTTGCCATTTTCCCTCTGTTTTATCTCAAGCAAATTCCGTCTCTCGGCACCACTGATAGATAAAGCTAGAACTCGCAATGAGTTAGGGCCTTCTTGTGTAAACGGCGGTTGAAAAGTGCAGTGGAGGTCGGTCAGAGAAACCAGTTGCAATTGCTGAGAGCTGCACCCTATTTTTTAACGTCAAATATCCAACATGTTCTAACGACGTACATTAAAATTGTGTTGAAACAATCAACATTCAGCCTGATAAATTGTTGTGGATTACAACACTTGCTTTATCCAGCACGGATAACATGTTACGCTGAAAAATCGATATTTAATTGAAATACTGTTGAATTGTTAAACACCCGGCAGCCTTCCGCTCCTTTTCACCATTCTTATCCTGTTTTTCAGAATCCTGTAACATTCTAATTCCCAACATGTTACAATTTCACTTTTTTGCTCGATTTTTTTGAGTCCTGGCATGCAATTTGACTATGCACTTTAATGGAATGCGTAAAAACCGAAGCCAAATCTGTGTTAAAAAATTCTGCAATGGAGAAGGCAATGGTTATTCTGCTTGTACTGATGACAGCTGCGTTATTTGTATCAATAGAACTGATCCGAGATTACCGGGCAAAAAACCAGGACCGGGTGAGAATTTCCCCTGAAATATCGGCGCTTTCCCCGGTGGCGGATACCGCATCTGAAACATTGAAAACAATCAAGGAGCCCGAAGGATTGTTTTACAGCCCGACTCATACATGGGCTTTCCTCGAAATGAATGGGAAAGTAAAAATTGGTATAGATAATTTCCTTCAACGAATCATTGGGGAAATAGATAAAATCGAGGTCTGTTGTTCCCAGGAAAATACAGCTAAAGGTTCACCGGCCATTACGCTGAAAAGTGGAGGACGGTTTCTTAAAACAAGAATTCCAATCGATGGCGTAATCGAAGCAGTAAATGAAAAGGTCCTGAACAATCCGGGGATATTACTCAGCGATTCCTACAAGGATGGCTGGATTCTAAGCCTGAATCCGACCAGCTTTTTAGCAAACATACGTTCCATGATTTTCGGAAAAAATGCGCAATATTGGCTTTCCAGTGAGATGGAAAAATTGAAAACTATTCTTACTCAGCATCCATCAGCCAAACCTGTCTCCTTCCAAACCATGTGTGATGGCGGTCTGCCCGTACTGGGTGTAAGTGGCTTAATCGATGACAAGCTCTGGGAAACAATTAAAAAAGAATTTTTCGGAGACGAGAATTAATCTCCGTACCAGATGCAAAGAATATAATTAATATGTAAGCACTGAATTCCCTGTATGATATGTCACTTTTGGCTTTAATGGAATCTGCTCTCATGGTATGAATCAGCTTCATGCAAAATGCAAAATCAAGATATGTCAGCGTATATCGATTGAGGCCTTTAAAGAAAAGGATTAATCCGAAATGGATAGAAAAATGTTTTTTAAAACCTTACAACTTTCCGTTGGCGCAACCCTGTTATGCAACCAGGTTGGAGCGGCTGAGACAGTGGATAGTGAAAAGTCAAATTTACTGGGATTGCTGATTGATACGACCCGGTGTCTGGGTTGCAGGGCTTGCGAATTCGCTTGTGCAGAGGCAAATGGCTTGCCGGAGCCTGATGATGATGAATCGGTATTGGATAACCAGCGTAAGACATCGGAAACACAGTTGACGGTGATAAACAGGTGCGAAACTGATGCCGGCGAAGTTTTTGTAAAAAAGCAATGCATGCATTGTGTTCAACCAGCATGCACAGCCGCATGTCTTACCAAGGCAATGTATAAAACCAGTGAAGGACCGGTTATCTGGCGCGGGGAAAAGTGCATGGGTTGCCGCTTCTGCATGATATCCTGCCCTTTCGATATACCAAAATTCGAGTATAACAGCGCAGTTCCCAAAATACTTAAATGCAGAATGTGTTTTGATCGTCTCCAGAAAGGAGAGCAACCGGCCTGTGTGGAAAACTGTTTTGGGGATGAAGCTCTTCTCTTCGGCAATAGAAGCGATCTTCTGCAGACTGCAAGAAGCCGGATATGCAGTGAACCTGAAAAATACATTAGCCACATTTACGGAGAACATGAAGTAGGAGGTACAGAATGTCTTTATCTGGCCTCTGTTCCTTTTGAGAAACTGGGATTCAGAAATGACCTTGGCACGAAACCGTTTCCAGAGCTTACCAAACAATTCCTATATACAGTTCCCGTTGTCGTTACCCTTCTTCCGCCTTTTCTGCTTGCATTGAGCCGTGCTTACGGACCAGAAAAAAACCATAAAGAAGGCGAGGAATGAAATGAACGGGAAAGAGCTTAAACTTTCAGAACTCAGCAGGGAAACAATCAGCAGGGAATTAAGCAGATTTTTCAAATTCATGCTCAGCGAATTGAAACCTAAAGGCAAGCTTCTGACTCCGTTCAATGTAATCGCCGGTTTCATCCTCATGTTGGGAGCTGTTCTGCTTGTAATTCGCTTTACCAAGGGTCTTGGTTCCATTACCAATCTTTCTCAAGAATACCCTTGGGGTTTATGGATCGGATTTGATGTGGTTACCGGTGTCGCATTCGCCGGGGGAGCCTATGTCGTTACGTTTTTAGTCTACATCCTAAGAATAGAGAAGTATCATCCGATTGCAAGGGTCACCATACTCAACGGCTTCCTCGCCTATGTATTTTATGCCGGTGCACTCCTTCTTGACCTCGGTCGTCCTTGGAACGTGATCAATCCGATAATCGGTAACTCATTCGGGGTGAGTTCCGTGCTTTTTCTCGTCGCCTGGCATTTCATGCTCTATATGATTGCGGAGTTTATCGAGTTTTCACCAGTAATTGCAGAATGGCTCGGGTGGAAGAGAATAAGAAAACTGCTTGTCTCGCTCACTCTCGGTGCAGTAATTATGGGGATTACTCTTTCAACGCTTCACCAGTCAGGTCTGGGTGCGCTTTATCTGATGGCCAAGAATAAGGTGCATCCGCTCTGGTATTCGGAGTTCATCCCGATCCTTTTCTTTGTCTCAAGCATATTTGCGGGCTTGTCGATGGTGATCTTCGAGGGAACCCTCAGCCATAAAGTGTTTAAAGACCAAATATCATCCAGGCATCGCGATTCTCATAAAAACATAGTTCTCGGGCTGGCAAAGATCTGCGCAGCCACCATGTTTGTTTACTTGTTTTTGAAGCTGCTGGTTTTTTTGCACGACCGAAACTGGTTATTGCTTAACACTCCAATGGGTTACTGGTATCTGTTGGAAATTGTGGGATTTGTTCTGTTGCCCTGTATATGCTTTTTGTACGGATTTAAGCGCGTGAGCATGCCTTTAATCCAAAAGGCAGCAATTCTTACTTTGGTCGGGATCATTCTAAACAGGCTAAATATCTCAATCATTGCCTTTAAATGGTATGAATCGGTGAGATATTACCCCACCTGGATGGAAGTGGAAGTTACTCTGGCCGTTGTAGTGGCTGAAATTCTGGTTTACAGATGGATCATTAACAGAATGCCTGTTCTCCAGGAAATCCCTCAATGGGCGATAGATAAAGCCAGGCAAAAGCGGAAAGAAGAAATGGTTTCCGGAGAACGTCCTGATATCCTGATAGATTCGGGTGCGAAATGATTTGGTTAAAACGTGGCCCCTGTATGTTGAAGTCTGTCTTTTCTCCCTGGGAGGGCCGCGGTGGAACATGGCGGAATATTTTTCTTTCGGCTTACCTGCAGAATAAGGAGTCAGAAAAATGGAAAGCTTTTCTTCCGTAGACATCTTTGCCACTAAAGGCCTGGAATATTTGCTGGTTATCGGGTATTTGATGGTACTTGTAGTATTCTGGAAATTTCTTAACAGGCCCTCTTTGGAACTACAGGGTGCCGCAGCGCTCGGAGAGATTGAAAAACCAAACAGTTCGTGGTTTCAACTTGCAGACGGATTCTACTTCCACCAGGGCCATAGCTGGGCAGTGCCAGTAACAAAAGATGTGGTGAAAGTAGGAGTGGATGACTTTGCGCAGAAATTGCTCGGTCAACCGGAATCCATAGAACTGCCGGAACAGGGTTCTCGGATTGAACAAGGAGGTAAAGGTTGGGGCTTCAAGATCGATTCAAGGTTTATCGATATGCTGTCGCCTGTTAACGGCGAAATTCTTGATGTTAATGAGGAAGTCCTCAAATCCCCGGAATTAATCTGCACGGAACCGTACGGGAAAGGCTGGCTGATGAAAGTGAAAGTCTCCAATATGCGGAATAACTTAAATAATTTAATCTCCGGAAAACTGGCCTTCGCCTGGCTGGAGGAAACCATCAATAAACTCCGAGTAAGGTTAGTCGGCGATCTGGGAACGGTTTTACAGGATGGAGGGACACCGCTAAGCGGATTTGTCAAAAATCTCTCCCCGGAGAAATGGGATGAGATCGCCCGGGAATTTCTCCTGGTCGAATAAAAGTTCTGATTGCAATGGAGATAGAGAATTAGCAAAACCAATTTGGCTTGAGCTTCCAGGTATCCCTGTCCATGCTGGTATTTAGAGGTCAATTTAGTTGATAATCTCTCCCTTCGAGTTTGAAATTTAATTTGTGATAGCTGAAGGAACTTATGATTGACAGGAAGAGAAAAGAAAAGAATGTACATCGGTTGGACAACAGATGTATCTGGATGCAGGCGGGGATGATTACATATAAATTATGTTCCCTCGATTTCTGCTGTGAAGATTGCGAGCTGGATAGAGTGCTCAGGGGCCATAATGAGTCTGCCGGTCAGGAGGAATCCGGTCTTATATTTCCAGCAATAAAAGCATTGACATTTGAAGAGATCGTTGGTGAAACAGGCTTATTGAATCTATATGATTATTCGTTGATTCGCCTCGTCTATAACAGTTTCCCAAGCATTCTCTATTCCCCCGAGGTACAATATCTCCCTTCACATCTCTGGATCTTCAGAAGTAAAAAAAATACAATCAGAATAGGTCTTGACGATTTTATCGGCAGGTGCTTGGAACCGATTGAGCAGATTGTTTTTCCGATTATGAAAAATTATCTCAAGGAAAAAACTGCAATTTGCCGGTTATTTTTCGGTGATTGGAATATTTGTTTTCATTCTCCTGTCTCTGGCCGGATTACTGCAATTAACAGGATTGCTCTCCAGGAGAATCCGAATGCTCTTCAAAAAGATTCCCATCGCAAAGGCTGGCTGGTAGAAATACAACCCGATAGAGATAAGTTACCTCACTCCTTTGTTGAAGGTCTAGAAAATATAAAACAGTGGTACAACAAAGTTTTTCTGGAAATTTTTCAAGGCATTTCTGAGTTAATCGGTCAGCCGGGATATAATACCGGGGCAACAATTGCCGATGGAGGCAGGATGGTTAACCATTTCAGACAAGCGATCGGGAAGGAAAATTATATCCGGTTATTAAAAAAAATACTGATGCATAACTGATTACAACTCTTAAGTGATAAAATATTCTTAAATTTCTGCATTGGCGCGGTATTAATCCCTCCGCACCGGGGCGCTAAAGTTCTCCCCACAGGATAAAACGGGATTCAAATGTTTACTTGGACAGACGCTGCAACCTATATTATAAAAAGACGACCAGCGACAAGCTGATCTCTTCTTACCAGGTATCAGACTGTTATTGCTCCTGAAGTTATCCGGCGCCGTCACATGGCATCCCTGTCTTGGTGACTGCTCAGACCAGTGGAGATTTCTACAAAGAACACAATCATCCGGGGAATACGAAACCGGCTTCCTTGGTAAACAGTTTGACTTTAACCTTAAATTAACTCTCTCCTATGATTAAAGCATTCATTTTCCGGCAGCTTAGTACTCGTCTTTTCATTTTGCTTATTATCCTGTTAATCGGGTCGCTTTCTGTTTACACCTATCTGAATATAAAGGTACAGAAAGAACACCTGATGGAGAATGTTATCGCCAATGCCGACAGGGCAAGCGAACTTATCCTTCGTTCCACCCGTTACAGCATGCTTCTTAACAGGAAGGAAGATGTCTATCAGATTATTCGAACAGTGGGCGAGGCCTCCGGCTTCGATGGAATCCGAATTTACAATAAAACCGGCGAAATAATATTTTCAACCGATCGGAACGAGCCGGGACATAAAGTCGACATGAACGCCGAAGCATGTAATATCTGCCACGGCGAAAGTGCTCCCCATAAAGCCATTTCTTCAAGCCTGGCAACACGAATATTCCAGTCAGCGAAGGGTTACAGGGTATTGGGATTAATCAGTCCCATTCGGAATGAAAATGACTGCTCATCCGCGAGCTGCCATGCTCACCCGGCTTCCCAAACGATCCTCGGCGTCCTGGATGTCAAGATGTCGCTAGAGTCAGCAGATGAAGCGATCGCCGAAAGCGAGAGGAAGACGATCATCTTTTTTCTGGTGACCATATTGGCAGTGGCCCTGGTTTCGGGAATCTTCATCTGGCGAATGGTGCATACTCCTGTCAAACAATTGATTCTCGGCACACGAGCTCTGTCCGAGGGAAACCTTGAGCATCGCATTCAAATCAACAGTTCCAATGAAATAGGCGAATTGTCTCGTTCCTTCAATAAGATGGCAGAGGATCTGCAAAATGCCCGGAATGAAACAACCAACTGGTCGAACACGCTGTCCCAAAAGGTAAAAGAGAGGACCGAAGAGTTGCAGGAAGCGCAGGGCCATATCATTCAAGTTGAAAAAATGGCCTCACTTGGCAAATTATCCGCTATCATGGCCCACGAAATTAATAACCCGCTGGCTGGTATCCTCATTTATACAAAGCTAATCCTGAAAAAACTGGATACCTATAAATCACCTCAGGGGAATCAAAGTGATTTTAAAAAATATCTCACTCTTATTGAAAATGAAACCAGCCGCTGCGGAAATATTGTAAAGAACCTGCTGCTGTTCGCCCGGAAAAGCAGTACCGAGTTTAAAAAAGAGGACCTCGCCGGCATCATCGATAAAAGCACTCAGCTCATAAAGCATCACCTTGCTATCCAAAATATTCAATTTCATAAGCAACTACCGGAAAATTCGGTATATATCAACTGTAACGCTAATCGGCTTCAGCAGGCTTTGGTGGCCTTGCTCATCAATGCGGTAGAATCTATGGACTCGGGTGGTAACTTGAGCTTGGAAATGCAATTATGCAAGGCCAATAAGTTTACCGAGATAAAAATATCCGACACAGGGCATGGGATCAGGAAGGAGCTCATTCCCAATATTTTCGAACCGTTCTTCACCACAAAACAAAAAGGCAAAGGGGTCGGATTGGGATTATCGGTGGTCTATGGGATTGTCAAAGATCATAACGGAGATATTCAAGTGGTTTCCGAAGTAAATAAAGGGACAACTTTTACTCTTCTCCTACCGGTTGATACCGAGCCATCTTCCATCGGGGAAGAATCAACAGTCGAAGCACAGAGTAAATACCATGAAAAAGAGTGAAAACTATCGGATCCTTGTTGTGGACGACGAATTTTCTGTCCGCGATTCTCTTTATAATTGGTTCCGCGAGGACGGATACGAGGTCGAAACAGCTGAAAACGCCCAGGAAGCATTAAAAAAATTCCAGGAGAAATCTTTCGACATCGCTCTTTTGGATATCAAGATGCCTGGTATCGACGGCATTGAATTACAGAAAAGAATAAATTCAATCGCTGGTGATACAATTATTATAATTATCACCGCTTTCGCCTCTGTAAGGACTGCTGTCCAAGCTCTTAAGGAAGGTGCATTTGATTATATTACAAAACCCTTCGATCCAGACGAATTAAGTCATCTGATAAAAAATGCCTGTAACCAGCGAAAACTGAAAGCGGCAAATATTCAGCTAAAGGAACAGTTGCAGGAACTGGCCGGTTTCGAAGATATAATCGGCGAGAGTCCCGCGATGCAACAGGTGTTCGAGTTGGTGGACACTGTATCGAAAACTGATTCCAACGTGATGATCCGGGGAGATAGCGGAACAGGCAAGGAATTGGTTGCCAAGGCAATCCACAGAAAAAGCAATAGGATGTATTTCCCAATAATAACTGTCAATTGTGGTGCGGTGGCGGAAGGTCTTATGGAAAGCGAGCTGTTTGGCCACGAAAAAGGAGCGTTCACTGGCGCCCATTATAAGCGTAAAGGTAAATTCGAAATGGCGGATGGAGGGACTATTTTCTTCGATGAAATCGGTAATATCAGCATGAAAATGCAGATGGAATTGCTGCGTGTTATTGAAACAAAACAGATTACACGCGTCGGAGGGAACGACACTCTGCATGTGGATTTCAGGCTAATCTGTGCAACCAACCAAAATCTCGAAAAAGAATTGCAGAACGGCAATTTCAGGGATGATATTTATTACCGGCTCAATGTTTTTACAGTTAAACTACCCTCTCTCAGAGAACGGCGCTCCGACATTCCCCTCCTGGTAACTCACTTCATAAAGAAATATAGTGATGTGATGAATAAGGATATTTCAGGAATTGAGTCCCAGGCTCTAGATACCCTGGTAAAGTACAACTGGCCGGGAAATGTAAGAGAACTTGAGAATGCTATTGAAAGGGCCATAGTTGTCGTTAAGGGCAATCTGATTACCCTCAGCGATCTCAGTTTTCAATTTGACAGCTTTTCTGAAAAGTCAGCCAGTGAATCTCTTGCTGATCTGGAGAAAAAACATATCGCTGAAATTCTTAAATCGACAGGTTGGAATATTTCCCAATCAGCCAATATTTTGAAAATCGATCGTGGGACTCTGTATAATAAAATTAAGAAATACAAACTAACAGACAAGAACTAATCATGGTTCCCATCCAGATAATTCCTTTTTCCCTGGATACTAGTGATATTATCTCTTCGGTAACTGAAAGGCTGAATGAGGTTTTTGGAGTAAAAGCAACAACCGGCAACAGGTCGGTCAATTTCGAACAAACTTATAGCCAGGATCGCAATCAATACCATTCAACCGAACTTATTCGTAATCTGTTAAAGCTATATCCCGATAAAAAACATAAGATCCTAGGGATTACCTCCCTCGACTTGTTTATCCCCATTCTTACATTTGTATTCGGTGAAGCCCAGCTGGACGGCTCCGTCGCAGTTGTGTCTTCGTGGAGACTTAGACCTGAGTTTTATGGCCTGCCACTAGATGACAATCTATTGAGGGAAAGATTTACAAAAGAGTCGATCCATGAATTAGGCCACACTTTTGGCCTTATCCATTGTCCATTTTATGAGTGCGTAATGCATTCATCCACGTGCGTAGAAGAAATTGATTTAAAAGATTATAAGTTTTGTGCCGAGTGTAAAAAGATATTTCAATTAAAAAAAAACAACCACATGTTAGCAGCCACAGATATACCGGCGCTTAATTTATCAAACGTTATAACTGCTGTTTATTAATGAGGATCGGCAATAGATAACTTATAGGACGTTCAAAAGTCTCAACCAAATTGAAGAGTTGAGACTTTCAATACATTTGACCTGCCCCTCTCCGCATAGCCACTGATTATCAACTTCATATCCGCTCTGTGCCAAGCGATCTCGGCTTTGGCTATCAAGAGATCTAGGGCTAAGGTTGATCTTTTGGTAGGGAGTTGTACTGCTCTGATTCTCGATGAGGGGCGATTTCTAATTTGACAAACTTCCTGCAAACCTCTATTTCTGTTTGGAAAACATACACACAGACCTGCCGCCTAGTACACCGATCCGGCCAGCCACACTCGACCTATCTCAAGTAAAACATCCTTTTTCAAAAGTGCGTAAACTCTACCAGTGGAGGATATTGCATGAGGCTTATCCTGATGCGGCTTTGATTGTGCAAGGTGCAATTCCACCCAATACTCCCAACAAGGAGAGGCTGCCATGTATAAGGGTATCATCTTTTTTCTCATTGCCTTTTTTATCGTTTTTTTTGCCTTTCTAATGGAACCTCGGCTTGAACGCGTCCAACATAAGTTTACACATATTTTTGTACAATGTTGTTGACAAGGGGTCAAAAGTAAATAAATTAGGAATGAAAAACAATTGTCAAACACCTGCCCCAACCGATATTATAGCCGGCTGTTTGAAACATGGCTTGATATTTCTAGAGTGCATCTTTCGTAACTGCTCCAGAACAATTGCTTCCTGCCAGAATGCTTTAGGGTATCTCTAATTGAAGATCGAGGGTCTATTAATTGAAGACCATTGCACGCCTATGGAATACGCTGCCTGGCCCTGATCAGGTAAAACGCCTGGTTATTATTTTTGTTCTCATCGTATCTGGTTGGTTTGGGTTAAGGCAGAGGTTTGTACCGAAAACATTTGGCGACGCCGGTCACTATCGCTTAACGGCGATTGACTCAATTGAGGCCCTGCCTGTTTCTTACCTGGGGCAGGCTGTATGTGCAGAATGCCACGATGATATCAACGAACTTAAATCCGTAAGCTATCATCGGGATTTATCTTGTGAGATTTGCCACGGCCCGGGGGCAACACATCTGGAAGACCCTTCGACTTATCAGTTAAAACCTCCGAAAGAAAGAGGTCTATGCACGGTATGCCACGCTTATAATCCATCCAGACCAACCGGTTTTCCTCAGATCGATCCGATGCAGCACAACCCCCTGGACCCCTGTAACAACTGCCACGATCCACATGACCCGACGCCACCATCTACGCCGGAAGAATGTGGAGCTTGTCACGGAGAAATCGCGAGAACAAAAGCGATCTCTCATCACGCCAGCTTAATCTGCATCCATTGTCACGACACTCCTGACGAACATAAAAACAATCCTAGGGCAGCTACCCCGCAAAAGCCAAGCAACCGGCAGTTCTGCGGGTCGTGCCATGGAGAGAATGCGGACAGTGGGAGAGAGATCCCTAGGATTGATCTTGAAAGTCATGGCGGATCAACTCTTTGCTGGGAATGTCATTATCCTCACTACCCAGAGGCCTATTGATGGACATGCGGCAGAATGAAATAAGCCGAAGAAGTTTTCTACTGAAGGCAGCGGCATACGGCCCGGTCTTTTTCGTGCTCGGCCCCAAAGTTTTAGATGCAAATGAGGAGAGATCAACGGGAGACGATGGACCGGTGCTGTATTATGCCATGGGCATTCTAGTGAACAAGTGCATCGGGTGTGGAAGATGTGTATCAGGTTGTAAAAAGGAAAACAGCGTCCCGAAAGATCCGTTCTTTTTCCGTACCTGGGTCGAACGTTACATTATCACAACCGATGGAAGTGTAATAGTTTACAGTCCTAATGGTGGAATAGATGGCTTTGATGAATTAACGGAAAAATATTCTCTGTTGCGCTCCTTTTTCATACCCAAATTGTGCAATCATTGCAGCAATCCTCCATGTGTACAGGTATGTCCTGTCGGCGCCACATTCAGCACCAAAGACGGAGTAGTTCTTGTAGACAAAGATTACTGCATCGGTTGCAGATATTGCATTCAGGCGTGTCCCTACGGAGCCCGATTTTTAAATCCGGAAACGAAGACAGCGGATAAATGCACATTCTGCTACCATCGCCTGGCCAAAGGAATGCTTCCTGCTTGCGTGGAAGTCTGCCCCACTAAGGCTCGTGTTTTTGGACAGATTGGCTTGCGCAGCAGCCCCTTGACTCGCTTTCTCCGGTTCAATGCGATTCAAGTTCTAAAGCCTGATTTAAATACTGGGCCCAGAGTTTTTTACGCTAACCTGGATGGAGTGGTGAACTAAAATTGGATAGAATATTAGAACAACTCGAACGCAATTTATCCCAGATAGTTGGTTATATCTATCCCAATGAAATTGAATTGCACTGGGGCATTTTAATCGTCGTATACCCTTACATTACCGGGCTTGTTGCGGGAGCATTTATCCTGGCATCTCTGGAGCGCGTGTTCAATGTAAAGGAAATTATGCCGACTTACCGCCTTTCCCTGCTTACTGCTCTTTCGTTTTTGCTCATCGCGCCGCTTCCGCTTCTGCTGCATCTCGGACACCCGGAACGATTTTATGAAATAATGATAACACCGCACCTTGAATCGGCGATGGCAATGTTTGGTTTTGTTTATATCTGGTATTTGATGATGGTTTTGATATTGGAAATATGGTTTGAATACAGACAGGACCTGGTGGTTTTGGCCCGTGAAGGGTCGGGTCTAAAAAAATATTTTTATTACCTCCTCACGCTGGGCTCCTTAGACCTGTCGGAAAAATCCCTGCGATTCGATAAAAAGGCGGTTGGTTTTATTACTATCTTAGGTATCCCTTCGGCCTTTATTCTGCATGGATATGTCGGATTCCTGTTTGGTTCCATCAAAGCCAATCCTTGGTGGAGTAGCGTGCTGATGCCGATAGTTTTTCTTTTTTCTGCAATCGTCTCCGGAATAGCCTTGATGGTTCTCGTTTACGGGATCAGCACTCTTTTACGCGGCAAGTCGATTAACATGCCCTGTATGGACAAACTCGCCACCTATCTTCTGAATGCACTTATCATAGACCTCTCGCTGGAAACTCTCGATTTCATACACCGGGTTTACGAGTCGGTTGAGTCAATACATATCATGGGACAGATGATTTCTCAGAAGTTATTTATTTCTCTAATAGTAGTACAACTAATGCTGGGTACACTTTTGCCCATAGTGCTGATTGTCGTGACAAAAACGTTCAGCGTGCCCGCAGAATTGAGGCGGCTTGTATATTTTATGGCGGCAATCTTTGTCCAGATCGGAATATTCAGTACCCGCTGGAATGTGGTGATAGGAGGACAGCTTTTCAGCAAAAGTTTGCGGGGCCTGACAAATTATAAAATGGAATTACTCGGCGTCGAAGGGTTGTTAATTTCTATCGGACTGCTGGTCTTACCTGTGATAATACTTATCGTTATGATTAAAATCCTGCCGCCCTGGAAAGAACACATCGGCGCCGCCAGCTGATCCGGAGTTAATCTTGGCAACTCTCTCTTTGCTTGAATGAATTAAGTGCTCTTGAAATGAAGATACTCGGATTCCACTCGATCAGAGATTAAAAACGTTCCGCATGGTGAGGTGAAAAAATGGAATACATCCTCGTTTACGGTATAAGCATACTGGTTGGCTGGATAGCCCACTATTGGAAAGCCCGGAACGGGATTATCTGGGGTTTATTGACTTTCGCCCTGATGTTGCCTCTGATTCCGTTCTATATGATGGGGGGTACGTCGCTTGTTTCCCTGGGAGCGGTCGTGGTCGGGATAATCGTCGTGGGCTGTATGTCATTTTTACCGGCGACAAAAGCCTGCCCTTTCTGCAAGCGCCGGAATCACGTGGATGCGGCGGTGTGCTCTCACTGTAAGAGTAATCTGAATGTGGAAGTCGATACTTCTGGTGGATGATGTTTTTCTTCGTCCGAAGCTCCGGGATACAGTAAAAAAGGCTCAAACTGCTGGCATAAAGTGCCAGGAACTTGGCATAATGCCCCGTGGCTTGCCGCGGGGATAATCATCGGGTGAAAGTTCAGCCACGGGTTTTGCAAACAAAGCCGGCAAGCAGATGCCTGCCCGCTCTTATGTCGATCGGGCTTTTTCAGATCCGCTACCCCAACCCTGAGTTAACCCGCACTAGCCGTAAAATCTTCCCTGCAACAGATAATGCATTCGGCAGTCAAGCCGTTAACCGGAAATTAACACGCATTTTTACCGATAGTAACACGGTCGAAACAGGATCTTAATATTCGGCTGTTATGTTATCGCAGGTGAAAGAGTGTTTCCGCAGCCGGTCACCCAGCGAAAGGAAGGGAAAATTGAACGTCAAATGTCTGGCCGTCAGTTTCGCAATCGCCGCCGTGATGCCAGCCAGCGGGATCTGCGGTGAGCTAAGCTTCGAGTCCTCGATGATGAGCAAGTACGTCTGGCGGGGAGTTGTCGTATCCGGCGAGCCGGTGATGCAGCCGACTGTCTCGGCAGGATACGGTAAGCTCAGTTTCAACGTCTGGGGGAATATCAATCTGTCGGACGGGCAAAACTACGACGTGAACCTCAACGAAGTGGACTACACTGTCGATTACGCCGCCGTTTCCGGCCCGGTCGGCATCTCCGTAGGCGGGATTTATTACACCTTCCCCAATACGGGAGTTGGCGCAACCACCGAGCTGTTCGCCAGTCTAAGCATTCCCTCGATCCTGAATCCCTCGGTCACCATCTACCAGGATATCCAGGAGGCGGAAGGGACTTACCTGTCGCTCGGGATCGCGCCCAGCGTGCCGATCAACGCCTGGAACAGCAGTTTGGACCTGGCGCTGTGCCTGGGTTTCGGCTCCGGCAGGCACAACGAGTTCTACTACGGAGCAAAGGGGGGAGCGTTGACTGACTTTTTCCTGGGACTCAGCATGCCGTTCAGCCTGTCAGCCAATACCAGCCTGGTTCCAGGTATCGCGTTCGTGAACCTGCTGGACAGCGAAATCCGGGGAGCTCAGTCCAGTGACGATAATCTGGTGGTGGGGCTGACTTTCACGGCCGCCTTCTGAGCCGGTCTTGATCAACAACAGGGTGAATCGCATCGGCCGGTCGCGATTCACCCTGTTGCAATTGCCGTCGCTAACCCGGCAACCGATTCCACCGTTTCCGCCATTCCACCGAAACGATCAGAAAAAATTGATATACAGCGCAGCCACGATCGCGATCAGCACGATACTCCACAGCTTGAACCGCAGGTACCAGGGCACGCGCCTCACCTCCGCCAGAGCCTCGTCGCTGAACGAGCGGTCTACAATCGCTCTGGCCGGAATCTCGGCTGCCTGGTTGCGGTACAGGTAGATAATCAGGCAGCAGAACAGGAAATCCATCCCGGCGCGGTTGAGGAACGCGACTCGCGGCACCAGCTCGAACGCCTCGGCAACCGTGAACAGGATCGCCCAGGCCGGTCCGGAGATCAGGGTCACGACACAGCCCCGCGCGGTGGCTCGTTGGTAGAAAAAACCGGCCAGGAACACAGCGGTCACTGCGGGCCAGGCAATCGACCAGAACTTCTGGATGTAGGTGAAAATCGCGACGAGGTCTTGCAGGAAATAGCCGAACACGGTGGCGACCACCAGCACCGAGAAAGCGGTGATCTGCCCCATCCGCACCAGTTGACGGTTGTCGGCGTCGGGCCTGAGATGGCGCTTGTAGATATCGAAGGTGAAGATCGCGGAGCTGGAGGTCAACAGCGAGGCGATAGTCGACATCACCGCGCCCATCAACCCGGCCATCACCAGGCCCGAAATCCCCGCCGGCAGCAGGTTCTTGACCAGCGCCGGGAACGCCAGGTCGGCTTTGGAGAGCGCGAACTCGCTGCTGAGCAGCCCCGAAGCCGGATCGTAGAGCCGGAACGCGATAATACCCGGCAGCACAACCAGTACCGGCACCAGCAGCTTGAGGTAACCGGCGAACACAACCCCCATCTGGCCGTGCCAGACACTCCTGGCGGCCAGGGTCCGCTGGGTGATAAACTGGTTGCAGCCCCAATAGAAAATGTTCGCCAGCCACAACCCGCCGAAAAACACGCCGATCCAGGGCAGTTCCGGGTGGTTCCACGACTGCACCATGTGGAATTTCTCCGGGCTGCCGTCCATGATCGCCCTCAGCCCGCCGATCACGGTTCCGCTGTACTCCGGCGAGACACTGCCCACCTTGATCAGCCCGACAATGGTCACCGCGAGCCCGCCGACCATCAGTACGCTGACCTGCACGATGTCCGTGTAGGCGACCGATTTCAGCCCGCCGTAAATCGTATAGCCTCCCGCCACCAGGCACAGGATCGCCAAACCCCAGGTCAGCGGCAGGCCGAAAATCGACTCCATCGCCAGCGAACCGGTGTACAGCACCACCGCCAGCTCGATAAAGATATAGCCGACCATGCTGATCACGGCGAAAATCAGCCGGACCTTATAGTTGAACCGGGTTTCCAGAAACTCCGGCATGGTGGTTATCTTGGTCTTGAGGTAATAGGGCAGGAAGAACTTGCCGTAGATTATCAGCGCGATAGCGGCCAGCCATTCGTAACTGGCGATAGCCAGGCCGATCGAGTACCCCTGGCCCGACATGCCCACGAAATGGTGTGTGGAAATGTTGGCCGCGATCAGCGACCCGCCGATAACCCACCAGGTCAGGTTCCTGCCGGCCAGAAAATAGTCGTCGGAGACCTTGTTTTTGCGTGATACGAGAATACCGATCGAGAAAACGATTATCAGGTAAGTTAGGAAAATGACCAGGTCCAGGTTCAGTTTTTCCATGCAGCGTTCCTTTCCGGCAGACCCTGTGAAGGAGTTTAATTCGCGGATGAAAAATCCGTTTGATCTTTCGATACAACCCTGGGGCAGGTTAAGCTATCCCAGCCTTACAATCAAGAATTATCTGCATAAGAAAGGGAAAAAATAACTGGCGATTATCCCGGCCGGGGCGCATCTTTCGCCTTAATCTGATGGCCACCTTCAAACTCGGGTGTGTACCGCATGGCTGACGAGCCAAATCGTGTTCCCCAGGGCAGGGTCGTTTCAATTGACGCGCTGCGGGGATTCGATATGTTCTGGATTATCGGCGGCGAGGGGCTGGTGAAAACCCTGATCGTCTTTTCCGGCATTGCGTGGCTGGCCCCCCTGACCGGTCAACTGGAGCATACTCATTGGAACGGGTTCACTTTTTACGACCTGATATTTCCCCTGTTCCTCTTTATCGTCGGAGCCAGCATGCCGTTCGCGATCAGCCGGCGGCTGCAGCGCGGCGATGACCGCGGGCAGATATATTCTCATATTCTCAAGCGGTTTGTCACCCTGCTGTTGCTCGGCTTTATCTACAACGGCCTGCTCGACTTCGATTTCAGCCATTTCCGCTTCACCGGAGTTCTGCACAGGATCGCCTTGTGTTACCTGTTCGCCGCATTGATCGTGATGAACACCGGCGTGCGCGGGCAGGCCGTAACCGCGGCGATCATCCTGCTTGCCTACTGGGCGATCATAAAACTTGTCCCGGTCCCCGGTTTCGGGGCCGGAGTGCTGACTCCCGAGGGCAACCTGGCCGCTTATCTCGACCAGAGATTCCTGCCCGGCGCGTTCTGCTGCTACCAGTTCGGCGACAACGAGGGTATCCTGAGCACGGTACCGGCGGTTGCCACCACCCTGATGGGCGTGCTGTCCGGCCACTGGCTGAGAACCGAACGGGGCGGCGCGGAGAAAGCCGCGAAACTGGCCGCCGCCGGAGTAGTCAGTCTGCTGGTCTCGCTGGTCTGGAACCTGGCTTTTCCGATCAACAAGCTTCTCTGGAGCAGCAGTTACGTGATCCATTCCGGTGGCTGGAGCCTGCTCCTGCTGGCCGCTTTCTACTGGGTAATCGACGTCAGGGGCTGGCGGCGCTGGACCTTGTTTTTCGTCGTGATCGGCTTGAACCCGATCACGATCTATGTCCTCCAGTCCCAGTTCGATTTCGGCTTAATTTCCCTCATCTTCACCCGCGGCTTTATCGACCACCTGGGCGCGTTCAGACCGGTGGCCGAAAGCATAGGGTATCTGCTGTTCGGTTGGCTGTTCCTGTATTTCCTCTACAGGAAAAAGATTTTCCTCAAGGCCTGAGCGAACCGTACAAATCTTTCGATCAAGGAGGTTGCCGTGGTGCTCGAAAACAAAATCAACCGCAGGAAGTTTATCGGCTCGGCGGCCGCCACCGCGGCGCTGAGCATAGTCCCCAGGCGCGTGCTGGGCGGACCCGGGTTCGTGGCCCCCAGCGACAAGATCAACCTGGGTTACATCGGGACGGGTACCCAGGGACTGCGCGAGTTGGCCCGCGTGCTGCGCGACACCAATATCCAGGTGGTGGCGGTCTGCGACCCCAACACCGACAGCACCGACTACGTGGACTGGTCGCGCCACGGCCTGCGCAACAGTATCCGCCGGCTGCTGGACAAGCCCGCCTGGGGCGAAAACGATCCCGGTATCCACGCCGGCCGCGAGGTGGGCCGCCAAATTGTGGAAGCTTGCTACGCCAGGGAAAAACCCTCGGCCTCCTACACTGGCTGCGCCGCCTACGCCGACTTCCGGGAACTGCTGGAGCGGGAGCAGGGCCTGGACGCGGTTAAAATCATGACTCCCGACCATCTCCACGGGGTTATCTCGGTGGCGGCGATGAAAAAGGGCCGGCACGTGGTGATGCACAAGCCGCTCTCCAACGTGATGGACGAGGTGCGGAAAGTGGCGAACACCGCCCGCGAAACCGGGGTCGCTACCCATCTCTCTGCCTGGAGCGGGCCCAACTCGATGCTGACCATCCGCGACTGGATCGACGCAGGGGCGATCGGCACTCTTCGCGAGATCCACAACTGGATCAATAAGCCGATCTGGCCCCAGTGGCCGGCAGCTCCCTCGGATACGCCTCCCCTGCCCGCCGGTCTCGACTGGGACCTGTGGCTGGGACCGGCCGAGTACCGTCCATACCACCCCAACTACACCCACGCCGTCTTCCGCGGCTGGTACGATTTCGGCAGCGGCATCCTGGGCGACATGGGCCACTACAGCCTGCTGCCGGTCTTCCACGCCTTCGACCTGGATGCGCCGGTGATGGCGGAGGCCAATGCGAGTTTCACCTGCCATATCGTGGACGGAGTCAGCGGCTGGCAGGAAAACGACGTCGCCTTCCCCACCGCCAGCACAATGCGCTTCCGCTTTGCGGCCAAAGGGACCCGGCCGCAGCTCGAGCTGTTCTGGTACGACGGCGGCATGAAACCGCCGACTCCCGAAGAACTGGAAGCCGACAACAAAGAGATGCCCTCGAGCGGAATGATGTTCGTGGGGGACGACGGCAAAATTATCGGCGACTTCCACGGCAACAGGCCGCGGATTATCCCTGCCGCCAGAATGAAAGAGTTCCGGGCGGATTACGGCAAGCCGGAAGCAGACACCGACCGGCGAGCCGACTGGGTGGGAGCGTTCAGGGGCGGCTCGCCAACCCTGGGGCGGTTCGAGAAAACCGCCGCCTGCGCGGAACTGGTCTGCCTGGGAGCAGTGGCGCTGCGTAGCGGCCACAGGCTGTACTGGGACTCCGCGGCGATGAAAGTCACCAACGTACCCGAGGCCAACGACCTGCTCTACCGCAAGTACCGCAAGGGCTGGGCAATCTAATCCGGCTTGGAATTATCAGCGCGCCGGGATATTCAGCTCAGGTGCCCGCCGCCGGAGACGCCGTTGATCGTTATCTTGTCCCCGTCCACATCGGGGCGGCTCAGCAGGTAATCCAGCCGTTTCTTTTAACCCGGCGCTCAGTCGCCGGCCTGTTCCAGCCTCCTGCGCAGTTCGGCCAGCGCTGCGTCTGCCCGCTCCAGCAGGCGCAGCCGTGAGGCCTCGATCCTGAAAACGAGCTCATCGGATGCGTAGTAGGCCCTCATCTCCTCCAGCCGTTCGATTGCGGCGCGCAACTCCTCCGGCTCGCCTACCGGCCGGCCGTCCACCAGCACGTAGACCGGGTTGGTGTGCGCTTCCAGCTCGACAGCCTCGTCACCCGCGCCGCTGGAGTCGGTCACGGCGTGCAGGGCCAGCCAGGAACTGCGCTCGAGCGTGATTGTGTCGCGGATTTCCCACGAAGTCTCGGAACCGTTGGCGTAGGTGCGGCTGACACGGCCGTTGACCAACAGCCGCGCCTGGCTGACCGGCCGCCAGTGGCGCAATGTTGCCGAGATAGTTACCTCACCCTCGCCAGCGGGCAGGCGCACTTCCGAGCCGGGCACCTCGCCGTTGACGTCGAATTCCACAAACGGGCCGTTGGTCAACAGGATATTGCCCTCTCCGATCCCGTCCATCCATTTATCGAACTTCAGCTCTCCCTCGACCCGGATATACATCCTGTCCGGCCCGAACGGCGGAATCAGCCGGGGCCACCTCTCGTGGCGGGCCAGGCTGACGGGAAAATCGCTGCCGGCGGTGCCGGGGATGCGGAACCCGCAGGAGAGCGCGTTGTACCAGAACGCGGAGTTCATCATGCCGAACTGGAAGACTTCCAGGAAGTCGATATCGCCGTGGGCCAGATCGATCATCGCGGCCGAGTATTCAACCCCGCCGTCGCCGTGGGCGTAGCCGACAACTCCGCCCAGGCGGTGCGCGTCGACGAACAGCTCCGCGCTCAGCGGGTCGGCGAACGCGGTCAGGCCGTAGGTCAGGCCCTGGCTCACCGGCCGCACCAGGCTGTCGATCCCCAGCATCAGGTTGTGGCCGTAGAAATGGCTGCGCTGCTCCTCGCCGGAACGGATGAGATAATCGCCCTTGCGGGCCTGAGCCGATTCGCCCCAGCCGTACTGGACAGCCGCCTGATCGCGGCGCTGGAGCTGGAGAAAATGGCCCACCGAAAGGCCGTCGGCCTCCAGCAGGCCCAGATAGAGCCGGTCGTCCGACGGCTGGCGGCTGAGGTGGATATGGTCGTCGCCGCCGTACCAGCCCTCGGCTGCCAGGTCGATCCAGCGCTCCAGCTCGAATTCCAGTTCCCGCTCAGCTCCGCTCAGCTCGAATTCGGCGTGCAGGGGAAGGAACTCCACACCCTTGTAGACATCGAGCTGGTACTTGCCGGGCAGCATCGGCAGCGTGGCCTGGCCGGTCAGGAAATACCAATGGTGTTCGCTGCGGTAAGTCATATCCAGCACGGGGATCGAGGGCTTCATCGGGAAGGCGTGGTCGTGGTAGTGCAAATCCATCACGATCGGCAGCCGCCAGCCCAGCGAGTCGATGAGGAACGGCTGGTCGTTGAACCGGAAATAGGCGCGGACGGGAACCGGAGCGCCTTCGTGGAGGAAACGGATCGTGACCGGGAAGCTCTCCGGGTCCACCGCCGGACCTGCCGGGAGCTGGCTGTCCACGCCGCCGACAGTGCAGCCGGCCAGCAGCATTGTGCTCAGAAGGGTTGCGATAACGCTGCGGATCATTTTTCGCTCTCCTCTCGAGGTGCGGATACAAGTTGCGGGGCCTGACACGTCCACGGATCGAGACTCGTTAATAATAACCGCCCGACCGCTGAAGTGGAAAGCATTTCACGGGAATTGACATCGGGCGCGATGACCATTATTTCAAAAGAACATCGTAAACAAGTGTTTTACGCCGGGAGCTTTGCCCGCCGCCACCATCATCCTCAGGAGGTTCTTCCATGCCGAAACAGGGAACCGGCACGAACATTCTGCTGACTGTCGTCTTATTGCTGGCTGTCGTGGTCCTGGTTTTCCAGCTCAGGCTGGCGGATAAAGTCGAGAGCCTGGAGGAAGACCTGGGCGGCGGCCTGGACCGGCTGAATTTCACCGCGGACCATTTCGAGCAGTACCGGGCATTGCGGGTGGTGCCTCCCGGCCAGCGCGACCTGCTGTATCCCGCCGGGCGCACTTTCCGCCGCGGGGACAATCTCGATCAGTTCCAGAGCCGCTGCCGGGCCGAACTGATCGCGCTGGCCGGGCTGGACACCGAACTGCTGGAGCGGCCCGTGAAAATGACCAAGCTTTCAACAGAGCGGCTCGACTCGCTGGGCCTCGTGCGGGACAGGATGGAGTTCGGTTTCGCGGATAACCCGGAATGGCTGCTGAGGGGATATTTACTCTACCCGGCCGGAAGCACGGAGAAACTGCCGGGGATAGTCTGCCTCAACGGCCACCTGGGACAGGCCGCGGCCGTGGCCGGAATCGTGGATGATTACACCAACGGTTTCGGACTGGCGCTGGCGCGCGAGGGGTTCAGGGTCCTCACGTTCGACTGGTGCTTCGAGGGGGAGAGCGAGCTCAGAAGCGGCGGTGCAATCGTGGCCGGGCACGACAGCCTCTCAGTCTGGACCGGGGCCACCGGCCGTACCGGCCTGGCGCTGTACATGGAGAATGCCTGGTGCGCGTTCAAGGCGCTGAGTGATGATCCGGGGACCGACACCTCCCGGCTGGGAGTGACCGGAATCAGCCGCGGCGGGGAGCTGACTACATATTTCGCGGCCATGTTCGCGCCCCGTATCGACGCCTACTACGCCTCGGGGGCCGGGTTCCCGTTCGTCTACCGCCGGTTCGGCGGCGGCTGCAAGTGCACGTTTGTGCCGGAAATATTCGACAGCTACGAGTTCAGCGACCTTTTGATCGCCGCCGCGCCCCTGCCGTCCAGGCTGCAACTGGGTGTGAATGACGGTATCTGGGGCTACTGGGACAATATCGGCCGGATCATGGAACAGGTACAACCGGTGTACGAAAGCCTCGGTGCGGCGGAACATTTCGGGCTGGATATCCACGCGGGCAAGCATGTTTACGAGCTAAGCCAGGGCGTGCAGTTTTTCCGTCGGTTTCTGCGTTAGCCGGTCCGCCGGTAATCCCTTGGCCCGGCAGAGATATCAGCCGTACGGGACGAACACCAGCGCCCAGGCGATCCCGATGGCCAGCTGAATGACGAAATGAGCGATACCGTACTCGAGGTATGGCGCCACTCCCCAGCGCAGCAGATTGCCCTCCCGGTCCTGCAGGTGTCGGCAGGCGGGTTGACGATTACGAAATAACCGTCCTGGTTCGTGGCGGCGTCCTGCTAGGGCCTGCGCACGATCCGGAAACCTAGAGTATTCATAGCAGTGGTGGGCTTTCGCCCCGCGCGGTAGGCCGAGCGGCATTCCACCGGCTGACTGGCCCAGCTGCCGCCGCGGATCACTTTATAGTAGAGCACCCTGTCAGGACCTGTCGGATCTGTCTGCGAGCCGCAATTGTATCGATCGAAATAATCCTGGCACCATTCAAAGACGTTGCCGTGCATGTCGAACAGACCGTACGGGTTCTCTTGCTTGCGGGCCACGGTATGCGGCTTGTTTTCGCTGTTGGAGCTATACCAGCCCACCGGACCCAAGCCGCTTCCACTGTTGCCGAAGCTGTATTCCACAGTGGTGCCCCCGCGGGCGGCGTATTCCCATTCCGACTCGGTGGGCAGGCGGAAGCCGTTGTTACCGTAGTCGCAGGTGTAGTCCCCGTCGTAGCAAGGCTCCAGTCCCACCAGCTCGCTGAGTCCGTTGCAATAGTCGGCGGCCTCAAACCAGGTGACATTTTCGACCGGCATATCTATTTCGCCGCTGAAGCGGGAGGGGTTGGTGCCCATCACGACCCGGTACTGCTCATGGGTTATTTCGGTCGTACTGATCAGGAAAGGAGAGACAGCGACTACATGGACCGGACGTTCATTGTTCAACATCGAATCATCTGGCATGCCGAGACCGCCGTAAAAAATAAAGTAGAGGCCAAACAGGGTGCTGCCCACCGAAAAGGTTCCCCCCGGCAGGGAGACCATTTCGATATCCCGGCCATCCTCCTGGTACTCGACAATATCGATGTAAAAAACATTGGCTCCCTCGTCGCTGCAGGCGCAGAGCAGAAGCAGGAGCAGCGGGACAAATCGGACTAAGATATCTTTCACGTGCAATCCCCGGCTGTACCTGGTCGGGCAGTCTGATTTCCCGCGGGGAAACCGGTTGGTCGTCATTATCTTCCGATATGGAACCGGCGCCGTGGCGGGCCGGTCAAACTGCGGCGATCGAAGACCACACCGCCCACCATCGCGGTGCGCTGACAGTCTATTCCCGGCTGCCGGGCAAGGCGCCGGAGATGCCCTACGCGGACGCCTGACTCTTCGCAGGCACTGAAAATCAGCGCTCCACCGTGATATCGAACGATACATTGTTGGTGGCCGTAAAGATTCCCAGTCCGTTGGTTATGTTGCTGATCGGCTCGTTGAGATCGCGGCTGTCCTGGTTGCGGGTCAGGTACAACTCGACATACTCGCGTGTGGCCACGACCACTTTGATCCGGTAACGGCCGTAATAGGGCAGTTGATCCCAGGCGACTACGAACTTTCTGTCCATGAACAGATCGCTGATATAATGAGGCTCATAGCCTGAAACCGGCTCCCCGCCATCGATAGGAACACGGTTTACCTCGTAGTTCCAGCTTTCAATGTAGAACCAGAAATCCCCATCCAGTTCCCAGCTTATCTCCAGCGCATCTCCATGGGGCTCTCCATTGGCCGAGGCCGGTACGATCAACGGGTCAACAGGCTTCTGCAGGTTCTCCGGCTTAGGCGGAATCACCGTGCTGGCGGTGGCGATTTTCCCGAAATAGAAAACTTCGAGATAGATCGTATCTCCCGGGAACAGGTTGAAGCCGCACTCCAGGCAATCGTCGGTGCCGTAGGGATTTTCCGGACTGCCATAGTTACCGTTACCCATGTGAAACAGCTCGTAGCAGACATCGTTGGTGATCACATTGACCATGGCGTCGCGGATCGGCGGCCCGGCTGTATCCGGACTGCCCAAGTCGAGAGTGGAGGTGATATTCAAATTGCTGACCGGAATGTTGGCCTGCAGATACCCTCTCACCACCACCAGTTCGTTTGACGGCGGCAGCAGCTTGGCGCCCTGGCAGCCTGTCAGCAGTGCGATACAGCCGGCCATGTACAGCAGAGTCTTGGTTTTGATCATCCCAGCCTACCGGGAATAAATTTTGAAATAGATTGTCGGCGTCAGGCTCAGCATCGAGACATCGCTGATTGACACCGGCACCGTATCCAGGTTGAACTGACGGAACCAGAAGTTGTTCCGGTCGTAGACATTGAACACCGACAGCCCGATAGTGTAATCGAAAGCGGCGGAGGTGAAGTTGCGCGACACGCTGAGGTCCAGCCGGTGGTAGTCGGACAGGCGGTGGGCGTTCCGGTCGCTGACATGGATGTAGCCCTGGTGCTCGTTATTGAGCAGCTGAAGGTAGTACTGGCTTTCGGGCGCCGAATAAGCCTTGCCCGTGGCGAATACCCAGGTGGCCGCAAAGTCCCAGTGCTTCAGCGACAGTTTGGCCACCACGTTGACCTCGTGGGTCCGGTCGTGGGTAGCCGGATAGGGTTTGCCGCCGTTGAGTCCCGGCACATCGTAGCGCACCCGGCTTAAAGAGTAACCGATCCAGCCGGTAAATTTACCCCGTTTTTTCTGGAACAGGATGTCGATACCCTTGCTGAAACCGGTGCCCTGGAAGAACGCCGTGCCCGGCGCGACTTCCTCATCCCGCAGTTCCTCGAGCAGATTACGGTTGTAGCTGGCCCGTCGCGTATACTCCACAACGCCCTCAAGGTCCTTGTAGTAGCCCTCCACGTCCAGCAGCCAGTCGGTGTTCTCCAGACTCAGGCCGGCAATCCAGTGTTCGGCGAACCCCGTTTCGTTATCCTCGTCGGCCAGTAACCAGAAATCGCGGCTGCCCTCCAGCACGTCCTCGTTGGTGATCCGGTTGACAAACTGGTGGTATCGTCCCCAGGCCCCCTTTAATCTGAGATAGTCGGTGAGCGAGAAAACAGCCGAGGCGCGCGGCTCGACAAAACTTTCGGCGGTCTTGTCATAGTAGGTGCCGCGCAGGCCGAAAGTGAGGTCGAGGTCATTGGTGACGTGCCACCGGTCCTGGAGATACGCGGAGCCGAGATTGGCCGAGGACTCTCTGCGCAGGAGATCGGTGGTGTCATTCAAGATTGAATAATAGTGCGCGTCGAGCTTACTGAACCCCGCTCCCACCTTGAGGTCGTGCCCGCTGACAGGGTGGATTTCGTTATCGAACTGGACAGTGAAATCGGTCAGTTCGTTGTCCTCGCTGACCGCACTGGCGGCCGAGCGGAAATAGGCCAGGCTGTCGGCGGCGGAGTTGGACTGAAAATCGCGCGCCAGAGAGTAATCGCTGAAATAGCGCGTGTGGGACACCAGCAGACTGGCGTAGTAGCGGTCGTTGATTTTGCCGGAGTATTTCGCGCTCAGGCCCAGGTTGCCCCATCGCGTGCGCTTGAGCGTATTCAGGGTTGCCTGGTCGTCTTCCAGCAACCGTTCCTCACCCTGCCAGGCGAAATCTTCGCCGGCCAGCAGGTTGGCCTGGCCCAGGTTATCGCGCCCGTTGTAGATACTGAGCGACAGGACATCGTTGGCGCGAGGGTTGAAAGTCACCTTGCCGTTGAGGTCGTAGAAATAAAAATCAGGCTCCTCGGTGCCGGTGGACACAAACGGGTTTTCGGCGGAAATTCCGGAACCGGGGCTGGAGACGAAATCGAACAGCTTGCTGTACAACCCGCTGCGGATAACGTCGGTATAGCTCCTGCGTATCGTAACCAGGAACGAGCCGGCATTGCCCAGCGGGCCCTCGACCATTCCATGGCCGCTGAGGAGGTTGATTCCGCCCCCGTAATTAATCCCTGAGGCATCGCCCGACTTGCCGGTCATATTGACTACACTGGAGATACGCCCGCCGAACTCCGCGGGAAACCCGCCCTTGTAAACCCTGATATCCTTGACCGCATCGGCGTTGAACGCGCTGAACAGGCCGAAAAAATGATCGACATGGTAGATCGTCATCCCGTCGAAGAGGATCAGGTTCTGGTCCGGCGTGCCGCCGCGCACATACAGGCCCGACGACCCGTCGCTCACACCGCTGATTCCGGGCATCAGCTGGAAAGAGCGGAACAGGTCGACCTCGCCCATGTTGGGCAGCACTGCGATTTCCGCCGGGCTGATCGCTATCTGTCCGGGCTCGCCGACAACTTCCATGATCGGCGGCACCTCGCTCTCGACTGTCAGGCCCTCCATTTCGATAGTCTGGCGGCGCATCAGGATAGTCTGGCGACGGTCGGAGGCGCGGCGCGGATCGACCAGGATTTCCCTGGTCGCGTAGCCCACGTAGGTGATCCTCAGCCGGCAGGTGTCGGCTGGCGGGTTGACGATTACGAAATAACCGTCCTGGTTCGTGGCGGCGCCCTGCGAGGTCCCGACGATAATAATATTGGCGTAAGGCAGGGCCTCGTCGGATTCCTCGTCGCGCACGTAACCCGTGATGTCGAACCGTCCGCGGGCCGGGCCTTGAGCCCCCAACTCAGCTGTTGCGCAAAGGAAAAGTGCCGCCAGAATCAAAGCCGCGGAATACGAAAAATTTCCGCCTCGAACTTTCAACTTACCCCAACGATGATAGCGCATTTAATCTCCAGTATTTACCTGCGTATCCAACTTCGGCAACAGCCGTAGCCGGCGGCGAGGCAAGCTGCCCTGCTAGGGCCTGCGCACGATACGGAAACCTACAGTATACGTAGCACTGCCGGGCTGTCGCGCCCCACGGTGGGCCGAGCGCAATTCCACCGGCTGACTGGCCCAGCTGCCGCCGCGGACCACTTTATAGTAGCCCATCCTGTCAGGACCCGTCGGGTCTGTCTGCGTGCCGCAATTGTAAGTATCGAAATAATCCTGGCACCATTCAAAGACGTTGCCGTGCATGTCGAACAGGCCGTACGGGTTCTCTTGCTTGCGGGCCACTGTACGCGGCTTGTTTTCGCTGTTGGAGATATACCAGCCCGCCCGACTCAACCCGCTTTCACTGCTGCCGAAGCTGTATTCCGCAGTGGTGCCCCCGCGGGCGGCGTATTCCCATTCCGACTCGGTGGGCAGGCGGAAGCCGTTTTTACCGTAGTCGCAGGTGTAGTCCTGGTAGTAGCAACGCTCCAGTCTCATCAGCTCGCTGAGTCCGTTGCAGAAGTCGGCGGCCTGAAACCAGGTGACATTTTCGACCGGCATATCTATTTCGCCGCTGAAGCGGGAGGGGTTGGTGCCCATCACGGTCCGGTACTGGGCGTGGGTTATTTCGGTCGTACTGATCAGGAAAGGAGAGACAGCGACTACATGGACCGGACGTTCATTGTTTATCATCAAATCATCTGAGCCGCCGGGGCCGGCGCCTTCCATGATAATGTAGTGGGGAAACAGGGTGCTGCCCACCGTAAAGGTTCCCCCCGGCAGGGAGGCCATTTCGATATCCCGGCCTTCCTCCTGGTACTCGACAATATCGATGCGGAAAACATTGGCGCCTTCGTCGCTGCAGGCGCAGAGCAGAAGCAGGAGCAGCGGGACAAATCGGACTAAGATATCTTTCACGTGCAATCCCCG